>CAMWSA010000189.1 GCA_947176785.1 uncultured Lachnospiraceae bacterium | reverse complement strand
ACCCATTATATCAGGATTCTTGCTAACTCACAAATATTTCTTGACGGTATCGCCGGTTCCGTCTGGATTGTGCTTTTCCTTTCCTCTTTTGATTACCTCTAATTAGCCATGACCTGCTTCATGGCTGTATGGGGAAAGATACGGCATAAATTAAAGGCATATAAGAATATTTACATGTTCCGTTGATAAATATTCTTATATGTGCTACATTGATATTGTCAGATAGATCAGCAATACTAAGTGTATAGAGAAGGTAAGTCATACATTATAGGGCATTCTCTGTATAGGGGAGATGACATCTTGGGATGCTTGAATTGGCATGATTAAACTGCTGAGCTAAAATCATCAGGAAATTGGTAAAAACAAAATATTCCGGGGAAGGCATATTGCAAACCGTACCTGCATATATAGTAGGCCACTACGCTTGCCAGGACAGAGATAATAAAAGATGTGAATACTTCCTGGGGACACCCCTTTCTATACCAGCCCTGGGACGGCGCCCCAAAATTATAGCACAGTTGTTGCGACGTCGCAACAGGTCTAAGAAGGTGAGGAATTATCTATGGCATTAACACAGGAAAAGTTCTACACAATAGAAGACATCTACGCCCTCCCGGATGGTCAGAGGGCGGAACTGATTGATGGCCAGATGTATATGATGGCTCCACCAAATTTCAGGCATCAAAAATTAGTTATGGAACTGTCTGCTGTTATCCACCGATATATAAAAAGTCGTGGAGGAAGCTGTGAGGTTCTCCCCGCTCCATTCGCAGTATTTTTAAGTGGAGATGACCGAAACTATGTCGAACCCGATATTTCCGTTGTCTGCGACAAGAATAAGCTGAATGAACACGGATGCAATGGTGCGCCGGACTGGGTGATCGAAATCACGTCCCCTTCAAATCCCCAAAGGGATTATGGCATCAAACTCTTTAAATACCGCACAGCCGGGGTCCGGGAGTACTGGATTGTAAACCCCTTGACACGCATTGTCAATGTTTATGACTTTGAGCACGAAGAAGGAACAAATCAATATACCTTTGATAATGACATTCCTGTATGTATCTATAAAGATTTAAGCATCTGCATCTCCAATTTGCTGCTGGAAAGTTAAAAAAATCCCGCCCTTGGAATAGCAATATTGCACCAAGATGATAACATCATAAAGATCGGTATATACCCTCGGAAATCTGTTTACCTGGATAACAGTGATTCAGTTTCCATACAAGTAAAAATGTGTAAGGACTACGCCCGGATCTTGTACTCCGGGCAAGAACCGGAATTCATGATCTATGATAAGGATGAAGGTTTTTCTGGTAAAAATACCAATCGTCCTTCTTTTCAGGAGATGATGTCAGATGTTCGTCACGGTATGCTGGATGTAGTAATGGTATATAAATTGGATCGTATCAGCCGAAATGTTCAAGAGTTCAGTGCCATGTTCGGAGAACTCCAAAAACACGGTGTTTCTTTTGTGTCTGTCAAAGAAGCATTCGATACTTCCACTCCCATCGGTCGGACCGTTATGTATATCCTGGCTGCCTATGCACAACTTGAGCGGGAAAATACCTCCGAGCGCATGAGCGACAATATGCAGCCGGGTCCACAATCCCATTCGTCCGCACCCACTCCTTCGTTCCCTCCACCTTCGCTGCGGACTGGGTATGCTTTGCCAGAAACCTGATCAGTGGATATATGTCAATCCAGATCTCGTTGTTCCCCTCCTTCTGGGACTCGTCAAAAATCAGCTGCAGCCCCCAGTGCAGATGGGTAACATCAATATTATTCACATTCTCCTTGGTGCTGTAGCCGGTGTGACCCATATAGGGTTGTGTCAAGAACAGACTAGACTTTTTAACAATTCTGTAACATTTTTACCAGAATCCGCTATTCTTCTACAAAATCCTTTATTTTCCACCTTATTTCAACTCTGTCCTTCGCATACACCTCCACCCGCTCAGTTCGTCCAGAAACTGCTCTCCTCAGGCTCCTATTAGCACTTCCTTCCCCCTGAAGGCAAACCCGTACTTCCGGATTCTCTCCGCAGGAATCCCCTTTGCCTCTAGGGATGCTGCATATTGCATGCGGTCAATCTGCTTCAGCGCAGCCGTCACAGTATCTGCAAGGTTCTTCTCATCCGAATCCTGCACCTTGAATTCGATAATAATTGCATCCTCCACCAGGCTCCCATCCTTATATTGTCTGGGCTCCAGCATCACATCATACCTGCCGAACCCGCTCTCCCGGTTGGATGTCAGCACATACCTGTCCGCCAGTTCCACCATCAGCCCCAACACGAACCCATGATAAAAACGTTCCGGTTCCTCCCCGGACGGCCTGCTCCCGGCATCGAAATAACTGAAACTCTGCAGAGCCACCCTGTTCATATAGACATTCATCGCCTTTATATCATCCAGCAACAGCGCCCTGATAAAATCGTTATAACTGCTGTCGTCCTCCGCAAACCAGTCCCGTACCATGTTTTCAAACATGAAGCGAACTTCCTTGTTCGTCAGCGCCAGAGTGTAATAACACCTCCCAGTCTCCTCGAAAAACTCTGTCTCCTCCACTTTCAGATACCCACTGGCCAGCAGAAGGCTCCAGATGGCATTCTTTTTCCAGTTCAGCTGATTGTATACAATCTGTTCGTCTATCTCCATCCGGATCTTTTGACCTTGCATCAGGCTTTCAAAGTCCTGCTTTACCTGCCGGCTGCCCTCTCGAATCAGCTTCCCTGCAAGGCTGTTAGCGCTGGTATTTGCCCAGTAGGTGCTTAATTTTCCTGTCTTTAAATAATTCAAAATAGACCACGGATTATAAATATCCCTCTTTTTTCCAAAGGTAAAGCCATCATACCACTTCTTCACTTCTTCCTGCCTGTCCGCCATCCCATATTCAGCCAATGCTGCAAACACTTCGTTTTCCGTAAAGCCAAAGCTATCCACATATTGTTCAGATGTAGATGTCACTACGGTCAGATTGTTCAGGTCTGAAAATATGGATTCTTTGCTGACTCTCGTAATACCTGTCATGATTGCCCGGTCAAGGTATGGATTCGTCTTGAATGTGGCATTGAACAAATTGCGCATAAATTCCGCTATTTCATTCCAGTAGCCATGCACATAGGCCTCCTGCATGGGCGTGTCGTACTCATCCAGCAGAATAATGACCTTTTTGCCATAATAGCGCAGCAGATAACTCGACAGGGCATTAAGGGAGCCTGCCGCCAGATAATTTTCCATATCTGCAGATATCTTGTGGAAATCATCCTTTTCTTTTTCATTCAGGCAATCGCTCTCCAGTAAAAAATCGTGCTTATTATACAGTTCAGTGATTATCTGGCAGATCTGTCTTCTGGTATCGGGAAACGTGCCTGCTTTCACTTTAGCAAAAGAAAGGCTGATGACCGGGTATGTTCCCTGAAGAAGCCTGTAACCCTCCTCCTGCCAGATGGCAAGACCTTCAAACAGTTCCCCTCTCCCAGCATAGTCTGTGGAGAAGAACTTCTCCACCATGCTCATGTTCAGCGTCTTGCCAAAGCGCCGTGGCCGGGCAATCAGCGTCACACTGTCCTCATTTTCCCACCATTCTTTTATAAAAGCGGTTTTATCTATATAAAAAATGCCTTTTGTTATGACTGTCTCGAAATCCTGATGTCCGATGCCAACTATTCTTGCCATAGGTGTCCTCCCAACATGATGATTTCCTGTATGTAAAAATCTTAACACATTTTCTTGGCAGCGTCTATTGAATTGTACAGGGTATGCTTTGTGTTTTTCTGAAATCACATGTTTATTATTTTTAAATTATTTGCGATTTTCCAGTTCCAAACTCCTGTATTCTTTTTTATTTCTTAACTCCAAAGGGTCTTGCTTCTTCGGCTTTACTGTACCCTCTCCTCCTGCCCCGCCTCATACTCCTCCACCGCCGGATCCACAATCCCATTCGTCCGTACCCACTCCTTCGTCCCCTCCACCTTCACCGCCGCCTGAGTGTGCTTCGCCAGAAACCGGGTCAGCGGATAGATATCAATCCAGATCTCATTGTTCCCCTCCTTCTGGGACTCGTCAAATATCAGCTGTAATCCCCAATGCAGATGTGTGATCTCGATATTATTCACATTCTCCTTGGTACTGTACCCGGTGTGCCCCATATAACCGATCACATCCCCGGCCGTCACCACGCTGCCCTCCTCCAGGCCCTCCGCATAGGGGTAGTTCTGCCGCAGGTGGGCGTAATAATAATATCTCTTCCCGTCAAAACTCCGAATGCCAATGCGCCAGCCGCCGTACTGGTTCCAGCCCAGAGCCTCCACCACGCCGGACTCCACACAGATTATCGGTGTTCCCGTGAGGCCCATCATGTCATGTCCCAAATGCCTGCGCTTATAGCCATAGCTGCGGCTGACGCCAAAATCATCATAATGGGTATAGTCAAACCCCCTGGCCAGGGGAAAATAACCCTTCAGTCCATACCGAAGTTCATAGCTGCCATCCTCCCGCTCCTCCTCATATTCCCCCACCAGCCCGCCGATAGCGGCATCATAAGCTTCCTTATAATAGGGGAAATACTGTAACTTTTCCGTCAGTTCCTCCATTGTCTTCTCTCCCCCGGAGAGAGCCTGCGCCGCCTTTTCCATGGTCTTTAATGCGCTTTTATCAAACTCTCCGCCCGTCCTGGCAGCCGTGTAGGCCAGCAGTTCCACCCAATTAACCTCATGCTCCGTGCCATGGGTTTTCACATCCCAGTCATAGGCGCTGCACAGTGCCTCGTAAGACACTGTGAAGTCCACCCATTTTATGTAATCCTTCTCTATGGCAAGCACGGGGTTATTGGCAGCCCTGTGTTCCTTCAGACGGTCCTGCTGCCCGGCCAGCACGGCGACCGCCATCACCACCAGAACACATTCCGCTAGAATCCCCTTTTTGACCCGCGTCAGATATTGCGCCCTCTGTCTCTTATCCATTGTCTCTCCAGGTAGTTTTTCTCATTGGAAATATATGAAAGAGACGACTAACTTATGCAGTTCTGCCCCCATCCCTGAAAAAGGATCCAGGAGGATCATACAGCATGTAATCCATAGACAAGGTACACATACATGTCAGCGCGGAGCGTAGATCAATGTTTATTTCTTATACTCACGAGCGGTTGGATTTTCCTTCCCGCACGTCCCATGCTGCCCGATTATGTAGCATGGGGCGTGCAGGAACTTAAAATTTTTGCGCTCGCTAGTATAAGAATTCCTTAGAACGCTTTCTGTCCATCAGATAAGTAAAGGCACCTATTTCTTACAAAAAATGCACCGAAAGAAAATAAATTTCCCCTTTCGGTGCATTTATACTGCTATTTACTTTTCCGTCCTATATTCCAGATCCCGTGCCCCTACAATTCCGGCTCAATCAGCCCGTACGTATCACCCTTCCTCTTGTATACCACGTTCACCTGGTCTGTCTCCGCATTGCAGAACACAAAGAAATTATGTCCCAACAGTTCCATCTGGATACAGGCATCCTCCGGATACATGGGTTTGATATCAAATTTCTTGGTGCGGACGATCTTGACTTCCTCGTCTTCCATGTAATCGTTTTCCACAAAGGTTTTGCTGAAGGAACCGGCATTCTGCTGCTTGTCTACGATCTTGCTCTTATACTTCTTCAGCTGCCGCTCAATGATCTCCTCTACCAGGTCGATAGACACATACATATCATTGCTGACCTGCTCGGAACGTATGATACTGCCCTTCACGGGAATCGTCACTTCTATCTTCTGCCTCTCCTTTTCCACACTCAGCGTTACGTGTGCCTCTGTATCAGGATTAAAGTATTTCTCCAGCTTGCCGATCTTGTCCTCCACTGCTGCCCTTAACCCCGGAGTTACTTCAAGATTCCTTCCAATAATCACAAATTTCATACAGATCATCCCTTTCTCCGTTTTATTGTATAAAAAGTATAACATAATACAAGCTGTTTTGCAACAATTTAACCAGTTTTTTACATATATTTGACTTTGAGATTGTCAACAGAAAATTTACATTTTTGACTGAAATTGTAATTTTTGGAAGAATTGCACAAAACACACGTTCCTGTTTTCGATCTCTAAATTCTGGTTTTTCTGCCTCAAAACCTGTGGATACGGTGTATAACTCCGTGCATAAGTGGATTTTAACAGTTCTCGCGCTTCCGAACCGGTGGATAACTTCCATACGGAAGTGGACTAACAGAATGACGTTTTACCGACATCCGCCATTTTTTTGGTTAAGTTGCACAAATCTCCCGATTTGCAAGTCCTTTTCTGCTTTTTTATACTCCTCATCGGTTGAATATTCTTCCCCCACAGCACATGTTGTCCGATCCTGCAGAATGTGCCGAACAGGAAAGTCTTATGCGCACAAACAATTTGTTTTTCTTTCCTGCGCAGCGCATGTCGCCAGGTTATACAGCTTGGGACGTGCAGAAATTGGAACATCCTCGCGCTTGTTAGGATATACTCACAAACGATTCGTTTTTCTTTCCTGCACGGCGCATGTTGCCAGGTTATGCAGCATAGCGTGCAGGATTGGAACATCTTAGCGTTCGTTAGTTTAACGCCCGTCAGGATGGAAACCGTCCGAAAAATAACATGTGCAGATCCTGCAGAATTTGCGGAATACTTCGCAGCAGTTGCTTTTTATGGGAAAATAAGCGGAGAGCATCCCCCTCTCAGAAGACGCTCTCCGCTCATTTTCTCTATTCTGTTTTGGATTCCGCATATTTCAAACGCCCACGGGCCAGTCCGCGCGTTGCCCGTGAAACCGCTCTTTTAGAAGATACGCCGGATCGCCAGAATCCTCTTGTAATCCGCCCTGGATATGATGATACCGGTCTTGCTGTTGGAAGCATGCACGATATTGCCATCCCCGATATACAGTGCCACATGGCCGGAGTAGCAGATCAGGTCTCCGGGCAAAGCATTCGCCAGGCTGTCCACCGCATATCCCTGTTTCCTGTCCGCAGATGAGGAATGGGGCAGTGATACGCCAAAGGCAGCGTATACGCTCATCACGAAGCCGGAACAGTCCGCGCCATTGGTCAGACTGGTGCCCCCCCATTTATAAGGGCCTCCCACAAACTGCACCGCATAATTCGCAACTGCGCGCTTATACCCAGGTGCCGATGCCGACGATAAGCCTGGTGTAGTGGACGGTGGGCGCGGTTGA
>CAMWSA010000188.1 GCA_947176785.1 uncultured Lachnospiraceae bacterium | reverse complement strand
GCCGCTTTATGACGTCCTGATACAGATCAGTGTACTTTCCGGGCAGATGCTGTTTTGATAAAGTTCCGCATCCGCCCTGCAAGCACACAGGTTCATGATCTCTATCAGGCCGCTTTATGACGTCCTGATACAGATCAGTGTACTTTCCGGGCAGATGCTGTTTCGATAAAGTTCCGCATGGTTAGTGTTCCGTCTCATTTTCCGCCTCGTCCTGATAAACCACCGCTCCCGGCTCCTTTTCAATCTGCCTGAAAAAGCGGATGGCAAAGGCGCAGACCGTATAAATAACTACCCCCGGCCCCAGAACCACCCCTATCAGGATCAGGGTTGTGTTCCACTGGAAAAGCACGGTCTCCACCGCCACCACAAATACCACCAGCAGGGTCTGCAAAAAATATCTTGTGGCAATGTCATAGGAATTCTTCAGCGTTTTGATAAGGCTGTTCTCATAACGGGCCATCAGCGGAAAAGCGTACAGAAGCCCCATGATGAAGATCACGGCCGCCACGATACCCATGATCAGAAACAGAGCCGACTCCGTGGCATTCCAGAACTGGAAGTCCAGATACACCGCATACGCTGCCACCAAAGCTACCAGTCCCAGGGGAATCCCTCCTCTGAGGTTCACCCTAAAAGCTTTAAAAAAAGACCGGACGATATATCCCTCTGTGTCCTCCGCCATTTTCAGCGCCACGGAACACGCCGCCACGGTGGAGGCACCCATGGTAACCACAGGCAGGCTGCACAACAGCCAGCAGAAATTCAGTTGGATAATATCCCACAGCCGGACGATAAATTTATAGAACGCACTGTCTACACTGAAAAACTTCATGCTTATTTCCCTCTTTATACAAAGGACTGTCCGTTTCCGAACAGTCCTTTTCGTTACAGATACACAGATGCCCTTACATAGATCCTTTATTTCTGCATGGCGTCGATGCTTGCCTTCAGGGTTGCCGCCTCGTTGCGGGACCACTCGACACACTCATCATAATAATACTCCTTTGCCCTCTTGATCATGTCCTGCACAACCTGGTCAAACTCTGCGTCGGAACCGGCGTAGATGGCATTCCAGGAACCGGTGACAATGCACTCCTTGGTCTGGTCCCACTTGGTCTGGAACTCGTCGCCTTTCTTGGCGGCAGTGTAGGCGGACGCAGGCTTCACCTGATAATTGCCGCTCTCCATATACTCCTCGGTGGTGTTGCAGCCGGTACGGTCTCTCCAGTCCTGCTCAATCTCACATGTTGCCGCGGTCAGATTGCTCTCCCATGTCTCAGCCCTGTATCTCTCACCGTTGGAATCGGGATTGAGGGCATCCAGCGTCCAGGTGGTATTGTTGATCTGCAGCTGCCCGTCATGGAAGGTACCCTTGTAGCCTGCCTCCTCCATAGATGTCTCAATATCCGCCTTACAACTCTTGCCGAGAGGAGTAAAATAGGTCTTGCCGTTCTCGTCATAATCCCAACACACGCCCTGAGGACCATACTCCATGGTAATCCTGCCCTCGGGAGTACACAGGTAATTAATCACCTCCATACACAGTTCAGGATATTCCGTCTTGGCACCGATGGACCAGACCCGATTGCCGCCCAGGGTACTCATGCCATAAGCAATGGGAGTAGCCTCCGAAGGGGTCAGGGACAACATCATCTTATTCTGGGCCTTATGCTCGTCCGTATTATACAGAGTACGCCCGGCATAGTCAAAGATGGAGAAGAAGGTACCGCCTGCCGCCACCTTCTCCTGCACATAATCATAGGTACAGGTCATAGAGTCGGGGTCCAGCAGTCCCTCTCTGTACAGTTTATTGTAAAACCGCAGCGACTCTATATAGGGGCCGTCCTCATCCAGACAAGCATGGAAATTGCCTGTGGAGGGATCATAGAAGCCCATTTCAAACTCGTCATAACCATAAAATGCGGTAACTGTAGCCTTGGCATACATTGCCATGGTGCCGTCCCAGTCCGGCCATGCCACCAGCGCATAGGTGGGCTTGCCGTTCTCGTCGGTGGGGCAGATCTCCTTCATCTTCTTGAACAAGTCCACCATATCATCATAATTCTTTACCTCCGGGTAACCCAGTTCCTTGTACAGATCCCAGCGGATATCCCAGGTATAGAAAAACGCCTCATGATCCTCCATGTTGCTCGCCACATTGTGGCCGAAGCCGTAAGTGGTACCGCCGGAGATATCGGCATTGTGAGTCAGTGCGTTCTGCATATGCTCATAGATATAGGGGCCGTACTCCTTCACCAGATCATCCTCGTTCCAGTCAAAAAGCAGCCCTGCGTTGACTGCGTTCAGATACTGGTCGCCGTCGCTGCCAAATACCACGATATCGCCCAGATCGCCGCCTTCCATACGGGTCTGATAGGTACCGTTTAAGTCAGGTACAATATTCAGAATTACGTTAAACTTTTCCCGCAGGATGTCAGCGGACCATCCCGTCTGCTCGCCAGAGTAATTAGCCAGCTGGCTGAATACGGTGATGGTGATAGGTTCCCCGCTGTTGCTGCCCGTCGGGCTGGAGCCGCAGCCCGCAAGCAGGCCGGCAGTCATTGCCGCACATAAACTCAGTGCAGCGATTTTTTTAACTTTTTTCATGGTTACCTCCTTAATTAATGTTCCGCATGCTGTATATAATTTCCTCTTGCCTTTTTAGCAGGCTTATTATAATTCCGCATATTCCGCCGGCAGCTGGGCCGGGTGATGCTCGCGCTACCCCTTGACCGCTCCCAGCATAATACCCTTCTCAAAATACCGCTGCATGAAAGGGTACACCAGCAGAATCGGGATAACCGTCACCATGGATATGGTGTATTTCAAAACCTTTGTACTCATCGTCGGCAATATTCCTGAACCGCCCGCATTCATCATCTGCGCTATATTGGAGTTCTGATTCAGGTAGATGTACAGCCTGTGCTGCAGAGTATACAGCGAAGGCGCACTCTGCATCAGGATCAGGGAATCCGTAAAGGAGTTCCAGTGACCCACAGCGCCAAAGATGGCTATGGTAGCCAGTATGGGCTTGCTCAGGGGCCATATAATCCTGCGGAACACTGTCAAAAAGCCGGCCCCGTCTATCAGGGCGCTCTCCTCCAGTTCCGCCGGGATGGACTCAATATAGGTCTTTACCAGGATAATATTGTAGGGTGCCACAATGCCCGGGATGATATATGCCGCAAAATGGTTGGTCAGACCCAGCATGGACATATTCAGATACCAGGGAATCGTCCCTGCATTGAAATACATGGTAATGACCAGAAAACGATACCAGAACTTCCGGTGCCACAACTCCTGTTTGGTCACCAGATAGCCCACCAGCGCCGTCGCCGCCACCATCAGGGCCGTGCCAAGCAGTGTCCTGGCAATAGAGACAATAAACGCGTTGCCCAGATCCGACACATTCAGCATGGCTATGTAGTTTTGCACATTGATGCCCTTCGGCAACAGGGTCACCTGCCCCTTCCTCACCAGATCATTGTCAGAAATCGTATTGATGAACAGGTAGTAAAAAGGGAAAATACAGCTTAATGTAAAAATAGTGTAAAAGGCATAGTTTAATATAGTGAAGATAATATTTCCCGGTGTGAGCTGCCATTTGGGCTTATGGGACTTTTCATATGCCCTTTCCGCTTTCAGATCCAGTTTTTCCTGTTTGGTTTTCGCCATCGTCCCACACCTCCTTATACTATGCTCTCACCGCGGACAGCCTTGGATATGCCGTTAGCGGCAAACAACAAAATAACGCTGATTATGGATTTTACCATGCCGAACACTGTAGACAGCGGAATATTACCGTTGGTAATACCCAGCGTGTATACATACAGATCCAGCACCTGAATGGTGTCCATGTTAACCTTATTGCTGAATACCATGTACTGGTCCATACCGTTGCTCAGGATATTAGCAACGGACATCAGCAGCATAACGCAGTAGGTAGGGATCAGACCGGGCAGGGTCACATGCCACATCTTGGCAAAACGGCCGGCTCCGTCCACAGTAGCCGCCTCATAGAGCTGCTGGTCGATGCCGGAGATGCCTGCTATGTAGATGATCGCGCTCCAGCCGATGCCCTTCCACATGCCCCAGAACAGCATCTTCAGCCAGATGTGAGAGGCATCCATCAGGTAATTGGTGCCCGTTGCTCCCTCCGCCAGCATTCCCAGCTGAACTGCCGCCGTGTTGACGAAACCGTCTGTGGAAAAGATGGCAAAGGCAATGGCATACACCAGAACCCAGCTGATAAAGTTGGGGATCGTGGTAAAGGTCTGCACAAAACGGCGGAACCGTATGTTTTTAATCTCATTTAAAAAGATGGCAAAAGCCATTGCGCACCAGCTTGTTGCAATTCCCAGACCGCTCATCGCCAGCGTATTGCGCAGCACACGCACCACATCCGCCTTGGTGGCCTGGCTCTGGAACAGGGACGTGAACCATTTGAAGCCCACGAAATTATCCATGGACAACGTTCCGCCTGCCGAGTAATCAAAAAATGCATATCTCCATCCCCACAGAGGCAGATAGCTGAATACGAAGCACAGCGCCGCAAAGGGAAGGAATATCAAAAACAGCTTAAACCGGGATTCCATCTCATACTTGCTGTCCGCCTCCGGCTTTGGCAGCATAAACTGGATTGCCAGGGACGAAACCAACAACAGGGCTGTCAATATCAGATACACGATATATCCGCCGGGGAACATGGGGCCCACTCTGTCCACGCTGCTGCTGCCCAGTACCTGCTGGTAAGATACATAAATCAGTACAAGCCCCAGAATCTGCCCCGCTACCCCGCCCAGGGAAAACAGATTGCCCAGCTTCCTGAATTTCAGATTGCCCAGAGACATACATCCCCCGGCTCCCGCCGCGGCAATGCCCAGCAGCATGATCACGGAGGCCGCACACAGCAGAATCATGGTCCCCTGGTTCAGCCATCCCCTGTTAAAGGCACGCCCCATCTCAGCCGTCAGGCTGCTGTAGGAAATACCGGACGTAAACAGCGACAGGTTCTTATTGATCATCGTACAAATCCGGGATGGACTTGCCGCCGGGAAAAAGATCAACGCCGCCGCAAGAATCGCCACGATACGCTGCACATAATAGACCCTGTCCGCAAGGACTTCCTTTTTCGTTTTTCCCTCTTTCATAGATACCTCCGTTTATTGAGGAGTAATAGCCGGACAGACATATTCTCTCGGAATACGCCTGTCCGGTTTCTATCGGTTATACTCACGATCGGTCAGATTTTCCCTCCGGCTCATCTAATGCTGCCTGATTATGCGGCATGGGATGAACCGGGGCTGGCAGATCTTAGCGGCCGTCAGTATATATCACTCTGTCCCTGTCATTCAGTTCTTTTTCTTCTTGGAAAGAACAACCGCCACTACGGCGATCACTGCGATTACCACCACTACGATCACCACGATTACTACAGGAGATACGGAAGAGGAATTCTCAGCCGGTGCCGCCGCCGGGGCAGACTCGGGCTCGGGAGCAGCCTCAGGCTCGGAAGCCGGCTCTGACTCGGCCGGTGCCGCCGCCGTATTGTCATAGGCAAAGCCGGATACCGTAAAGGTTATCTGCATCTCCTTGGGCGGCACGGTGTAGAAGCCAATGGTGGCCACATCCTCGTTCCAGATGTTCTGGATCAGCATGTTCACATAACTCAGAGAGTCCGGGCTTAAAATGGGGCTGCACTGCACATCCCTGCCGTCAATGGTCAGCTTGATATCGGAGATCGTGATCTCACCGGTGTTGGGGATATCGGTAGACAGGAAAATCAGGTTGAAGTAATCCTGAGAATCAAAATCTCCCTCCAGATTCATGCCGCTTACGGAGACCGTATATGTACCATTGCCCTCGATCACCGCATCGGTGAAGGAGCCTTCCCTGACAACGGCATCACTGCCCTCCCAGCCGGTGATCTGGTTAAAGTACTCGGTGTCGCGTCCGTAGCTTGCGTCGTCAAACGCGTTGCGGAAAGAATACGTGGGTGTCTGGATACCCAGATAGGCATTGTAGCTGCCGTTTAAGTCGAGGGCGGGGACTTCCGGCCCGGTGGCTTCGCCGGCCGCTGCCGCTGTGCCCACACCTGCCACGGTAAAGGTAACCTCCATGGACTCCACCAGGAAGCCGCTGCCGGAAGAAGCGTTCACATAGTCGCTGGAGAACAGGCATGCCGTGGCATCCGCAACACTGCCCTCTGCCACACGGTTATCAAGATGGTCGTCATCGCCTGCGGTGGCTGTCTCGTCCGGGGTATTCCATTCATTATAGAGATTTACGCGGGTATTGATACCGCCGCCGTCTGCGGAGCAGGTGTAGCTGGGACCCTGAAGCCCCACTTCCTCGCCGTTGATCTTGATGCTGTCCACGGTGATGGTGTAAGCAGTACCCAGCAGAAGCTCGCCGTTTTCAACCTCCAGGGCATTGAACTGCACCAGGCTCTGTCCCTCGGCTGCTTTCATGGATACGGTATAGGTGCCGTCTCCGGTGATCTCCGCGTCCACATATTCGGCCTCGTACTCTGACCACTCTTCATTGTTGATGCTCAGATGGGCGACGGCGGGCCCTTCGGCAGTGGGGGCTTCGCCGCCCTCCGCCACTTCTGCCTGGGTGCCGAAGCCGGATACGGTAAACGCAACCTCCAGGGCTTCTACCAAAAAGCCGCTGCCGGAAGATGAATTCACATAGTCGCCGGAGAACAGGCATGCCGTGGCATCCTCCAGGTTACCCTCCGCCACACGGTTGTCCACATGCTTGTCGTCTCCTGCCGTGGCAGCGGGGTCGGGGCTGTTCCACTCATTGTAAATGTTTACGCGGGTAGTCTCGCCGCCGCCGTCGGCGGAACAGGTATAGCTGGGGCCCTGAAGTTCCACTTCCTCGCCGTTGATCTTGATGCTGTCCACAGTGAGTACACATCCGGTTCCCAGATATGCCTCACCGTTCACTACCTCCAGTGCGTTGAACTGCGCCAGGGACTGTCCCTCGGCGGCCTTCATAGCCACGGTGTAAGATCCGTCGCCGGTAATCTTGGCATTAGTCCACTCTGCCTCGAACTCTTCCCATGCATCATTGTTGATGTTCAGGTAAGCCGTGCCCTCTTCCAGCCCGGATGCATCCTGGGCTGCGAGCGCCGACAAAGGCGAGAGCGCAAGCGAGCAGGCAAACATGCCGGCAAATACTGCTGCTAACAACTTTTTAAACCTTTTCATTGCTTTTCCTCCTTATGTCCTGTCGCAGGACTGTTTT
Source organism: uncultured Lachnospiraceae bacterium (assembly GCA_947176785.1). Classification (GTDB taxonomy): domain Bacteria; phylum Bacillota; class Clostridia; order Lachnospirales; family Lachnospiraceae; genus Acetatifactor. Next base: position 45 of record CAMWSA010000188.1, on the reverse strand, counting down.
CTAATAACATGTTAAGTGTATAATATTTATTTGGCTAATTAAACC
>CAMWSA010000187.1 GCA_947176785.1 uncultured Lachnospiraceae bacterium | reverse complement strand
ATCCTGCCGAGGGGGTATTGGGATATACGGATCTGCTTTTGGCTTACGGCCTGTTACATTCGTTTTTGAGACTGATGGGGGTCAATATGTTCACGGCATATAAGTGGACAATTATCATCAGTCATTGCATAGGAACCGGCACAATGTATTACCTGCTGAAGAAAAAACTTAGTCTTCGCCTGCAGTGGGCATTGTTTGGCACGTTGGCATTCTCATTTTCCGATACGTATGCCAGAGATCTCTGCCATACGCAGCTTGGCGCGGTAAGTTTTCTCCCCATTTTGCTGATACTGTTTATAGGTTTTCTGGAGAATTTTGACAACCGAAAGAAAAGAAACATATACGCCTACGCTTTTATCGGTTGGTTTGTGCTTCTCACATATAATTCCTGGTATGTGGCTTATTTTACGGGAATGTTTTGCCTTGTGTTTCTGGTTGTATACTTTGTAAAGCTCAAGGTATGCGGAATAAAGGTTTTCCCGGCATTAAAGCAAAAATCCGGCGTATTGGGGAAAGATATCATAGGATATCTGCTGTTTCTGATAGTGTTATATTTGCCCTTTATAAAGGTTTATTTACCTGTATTGGAAGCTTCTTCAGGATACTCCTATGCCAGTTGTTCCTCTCTTCTGCCGGAACTTATTGATATCATCAATGTCTCTGAAGACAATTGGATGTTGGGGGGGCTTCTTGGAAAACTGCAGCTTCTTAACAGGGGCTATTCCCATGAAGTTGTTCAGGGATTTTCTGTTATACTGTTAGGATTTTTCGGCATTCTTGGATTAGTGAATGCCCAAAAGAGCAGAGGCGGCACCGCGAAACAGGATATCAAGGGGAAATTCACGGTACACCTTGCGGGTGCGGTTTTTATAACGATATCAGTATGCATTGTTCTGGCGGTACGGTTGGGGAGCAATGGCGTATCACTCTGGATGTTGGTATACTATATTATTCCGATGGCAAAATCGGTACGGGCAGTGGCACGGTTTTTCCTGTGGTTGAGTTTTCCGATGAGCGTAGTTACAGCCTATATGGCTGACAGATATATTCATTGCAAAAGAAAGAAAATAGAAGTAGGTGTTTCCATAGGTGCAGTGATTCTGATCTTTTTATCTAATATCAATGTTATAGGAGCAAGTCAGCATTGGAACCTTTCGGAGGAGATGAATTTTATCACTAACGTGGCACTTCCTCCGGAAGACGCACAGGTCTTCTATATTATTGACACTGCGCAGACGGGTGCCCCGGCACATATATACCATCTGGATGCCTTTGAGATCGCCACATGGTATTCACTCAAAACTATCAATGGATACTCCGGTCAGTACCCGGCCGGCTGGGATGGTATATGGGATGTCTGCTCAAACGGTTACGAAGACAGCGTTGATCAGTGGGTGAGAGCATATGGATTGGAGTATGTATATGCATATGACTGCTCCGGCAACGTATGGATTCCACACGCTGTCAGGGTATCGGAGAAAACAACGCCGGGATCTATTAATTTGGTTGATTTTTAACCGGGGAGATGATAAGATAGAGAAGGAAAACAGCAAGACAGTCATATAATTATAAGGAGGAGATAGCATATGGTTAGGAAAGTCAGAAAAATGCTGGAAACGATCTGCGCCATGTTCGCAATAGTGCTGTTATGCGGCATGACAGCGCATGCGAAAGAGGTGACTGTACAGAACGGAGATATTCAGGCGGCACTGAATCAGGCGGGCAGTTCCACGGAAGCGGTAACGGTTATCATTCCGCCGGGAGAGTATGTGGTGAACGATATCCTCAAGGTGCGTTCTAACACCATTATTCAGGCCACAGGGGCAGAGCTTTCTCTGCGCTCAGATCTGGCCCAGGCGGGACATCCGATTCTCTCGGTTGACGGTATGCAAAACGTGACTGTTCAGGGAGGAACCTGGACTTCAAGTAACGGTACGCCGATAGTTTTACAAAACGCAAACAAGAATGTCATTCTTGACGGTGTTATTGTCAATGCATTGGGTAGCTGCCGCTGGGGCATCGAAGTACACAAGGGATCTCAGATTACCATTCAAAATAGCGTAGTGAACAGTGGGGGTATATTTGCGGAACAGATTACGGGGTTAACACTGTACAAGAATGATATCAAAAACTCCAAGTTCAACGGCATCAGGATAAATACAACGGAAAAGTGTACTATTAAGGAGAACAAGGTTCAGAATGCCAGTACTTATGGACTTCATGTTCAAAACGACAACGGCTCGGTTATCCAGGGAAATGAGATAACGGGAAGCGCCGCTTCCGCGCAGAGGATAGACGGCGAGCATGGCGAGGGGCTTTTGGTTGTCGAAAGCGTAAACACCACGGTGGCCTCAAACAAAATCCTGAATACCCACTGCAATGAGAAAACCAACGGAAACGGGATGATTGTATCCAAGTCAACGGGAGTGGTGGTGGATGACAATGTGGTGAGCAATTCCGGAAACCATGGAATACAGGTAACGGATAGTTCCACTAATATTACCGTGAAAAACAATAAAGTCAGCAATTCCAGCAACGCAGGTATTGCCCTTTCCAGAAGCGCGCAGGCCAATCTGATCAACAACACAATAAGCGATTCGGCGGTTAACGGCATTGCCTGCGATGGGCACAGCGGCCGTGTGACAGTGACCATAGAGGGGGGCACGATCAGCAATACAAAGTGCGCGGAGAGCGACGCGAACGCTCCTATATGGACAGATTCGACAACCGGAATCATATCCGGCGTCACCATTCAGGATACAAAACATAATGGAATAACAATTACTAAAAACAGCGATGTGGAGATAAAGAACTGCAAGATATATCAGAGCGCGGTGACAGGAACAAAAGGAATTGCCGTTCATGCTTCCAAGGCAAGCCTGACGGGGAATGTTATCTCCGGTTTTTCGATGTATGGTATCTGGGCCAATAATGACGGTGCCAATATTACCGGAGGAAACAATACGGTTACGCTGCCGGCAGCGACTTCATTTTCGGGCAATGGAATCTATGTCGCAAGCAGTACAGGCAGTATGGGCAACAACAATTTACTGAGTCCGTCCATAACAAACACCACGGCCTCCGGAGGAAACTACTATAACGATGTGGAGGCAGGCGCGATCATTGACGGTAAAAAATATTCCATGACCGTCACCGACGGGGGAAAGTTCTCTGTAAGCTATCCCTCTGTGGATGTCTCCAAAGTGGCGATATATGTAAAGTCTCCGGACGGCAATGTTATTATTTTGAACGCTCCTAACGGCACTACACTGAACAGCGCTCCTGTTGAGAACACGGCGGATATGGAAAAGATTAAGGCCTTTGTGACGCGTGTATATAACAATGTTCTGGGAAGAGCGCCGGATCAGAAGGGATTTGAAGATTGGGTAAACGCGTTGGCCAGCGGCCAGCAGACGGGAGCAGGGGTAGTGGAAGGCTTCTTCTTCTCAAAGGAACTTGAGGAAAAGAATCTGTCCATTGAGGACTATCTGGAACTTGTGTATGTTACGGTTATGGACCGGCCTTCGGATGCCGACGGAAAACAAAACTGGGTCAACGTCTATAAACAGGGATTTTCCAAGAGATATATCTTAAACGGCTTTGTGGGCTCCAATGAATTCGGCCAGATTTGTGATGAGTACGGCATTGTCCGCGGTGAAGTGGCAATGTCAGAGCCGAGAGACCAGAACAGAGGCGTGACGGAATTTGTATCCCGGAATTATTCCAAGGCCCTGAGAAGAGATGTTGATATTGTCGGTTTGAACGATTGGTGCTATGCCATTATCTATGAGGGCAAGGCTCCCGGTGAAGCAGTAAAAGGCTTTATAGATTCGGAGGAGTTTAAAGGGAAAGGGCATTCCGACGCGGAGTTTGTCGAGATTATGTATCAGACTTTCTTTGACCGTGATCCGGACCCGGCAGGATTTGCTGACTGGATGGGCCGGCTTAAAAACGGATGGTCCCGGCTGGAGGTAGCGGATGGGTTTATCGGCGCGGAGGAATTCCATAAATTGGTAGCAGGTTTTGGATTATAAGAAGTAGTGAGTGGGTATAGGTATCTTTTGTATGAAAGATACCTATACTTTATGAAAGAGAGGCAATATGCAGGCAGTGGATATAGAAAAAATAATGGAAGAGATCAGGCGGGAGATTAAGGAGAAGGGATATAAGGAAGAGGACCTGCACTTTAAGGACATCGCCCTGGACGCGGAAGAGCCTTCCGGTATGAGATACAGCAGGGAGGATGCTGAAAGGCAGTTGGACTATCTTAGTTTCCACAGCGATAATCCGGTTTTTTTTCCACTGTCAGGTAATCCTGTTAAGACATTTGTCCAGAGGGTGATTAGAAGGATTTTCCTGTTTGTTATTTATCCTGCTTTTCAATTTCAAAATAAGCATAATGCCACTGTGACCAGATTTCTGAAGCAGAGCATGAATTATATGAACGAAAACGAGGCATTAATGGAGCAGCTGAAGAAGCAGCAGGAGCAGATAGACAGATTGAATGAGGAAGTAGAGAACCTAAAAAAAAGGCAGGATTAGAGTAAGCATGAATAAAATAGGGTTTGTTATCCCCTGGTTTGGGTGGGATATACCTGGAGGCGCAGAGGCTGAACTGCGGGGGTTGGTCACACATTTACATGATGCAGGTGTCGGGTTGGAAATACTCACCACCTGCGTAAAAGAATTTATGTCCGATTGGAGTCACAACTTTCACAGGCCCGGAATTGTGGTTGAACATGGCATAACCATACGGAGATTCAGGGCAGACAGCAGGAACGCCGCGGATTTTGCACAGGTGAACGCCAAATTGATGGCAGGACGGATTCCCCTTACAGCGGAAGAAGAACAGATATACGTGCATGAGATGATTAACAGCAGGGAATTGTGTCATTATCTGTCGGGACATCGACAGGAGTACAGCTTGTATGTGTTTATCCCTTATATGTTTGGAACTACCTATTATGGTATTATGCAATGCCCGGAGAAGTCTGTTTTGATTCCCTGCCTGCATGATGAAAGCTACATCTATATGAAGGTATTTGCCGATCTTTTTCCAAAACTCAGGGGGATGATTTTTCATGCGTACCCGGAGGAGGCGCTGGCGGAGAAGGTATATGATCTCAGCGAGGTAAAGCATGCCGTACTGGGAGAGGGTATTGATACAGAATGGCAGGGAGATGCCAGGCGCTTTCGGGATAAATACCATGTGGAAAAGCCATATATGCTCTATGCCGGACGAAAAGACAGCGGCAAAAACGTGGACCAATTGATTGCGTATTACAGGGAGTATCTTTGGCGCAATGGAGAGACTTTGGATTTGGTTTTGCTGGGCGGGGGCAGCATAAAGCTCCCTAAGGATATAGAGGGACACGTACATGATTTCGGGTTTGTGCCAATACAGGACAAATATGATGCTTATGCCGGAGCCGATGTATTCTGTAACCCGTCTCATAATGAGAGCTTCTCTCTGGTAGTTATGGAGAGCTGGATTGCGCAAAGACCTGTACTGGTAAGCGGCAGCTGCGCAGTGACCAGGGATTTTGTACGCAGGACAGGCGGAGGATTATATTTCGATGGATATTTTGAGTTTGAGGGTGCAGTCAATTTTCTGCACGGACATCCGGAGGCTGCGGAACGGATGGGAAAATCCGGAAGACGGTATGTGCTGGAAAATTTCTCCTGGCCCGTGATTGTAGAGCGGTATATGTCTTTTTTTACGGACATATGCGGAGGAATTGCAGATGCTTCGCATCACAATACTGATCGGTGCAATACCGCAGGCGCAGCCAGCGGTATGCAGGAATAAGGTAAGTTTGGATGTTGCACATCCATTACTAATTGGTGCAATATCGCAGGCAAAGCCAGCGATATGCATGCAGAGGTAAGTTTATAAATCCTTAAAAGTTATTTGTATGGAAATAGTTGCTAGGCCGCATTGTTTGGTGCTATAATATAGTTACGGAAAAACCCACAAGGGAGAGAGGACTGGGATTGAGATGAAGAGAACCAAGGTTTGGGTTGCGCTGGCGGCGGGCCTGATAATGTACGTCATGACGGCGATGTGTGTATTTGCGGAGGAACAGGAGATTGTCTTTGTATCGGAAGAAATCATAACAGAGGAAGAGGGCATAGTGGAAGCCGGACAGCACGGTACAGTTATGGTAGACCCCACCCTTGGGATTGGCACGGCTGTATTTTCCAATAATACTATTATTCAGCTTAAAGTCAACTGCAGGACTTTTGGTACAGGGATGGATGACTATAGGATTGAAATCTATAGAGGCGACACAGCCATACCCGGGGGCTACACGCTGGTAGCGAAGGGCGTGAAGGACTTCAAGCAGACGGTAGCTTCCTATAATGATATATTTGAAGTAGACACGAAAAATACGAGTGTATTTACTCCGGGAACCTATACGATAGTGTGTACAAGCTATTATTATGCGGATAACGGTACGCAGATGATCAATCAGAGCGACAGGGCTATTTTTACAATCGAGGATTATCATCTGGTGCTTGACAGAGAGTTTGTAAAGAGGCTGTATCTCACCGCGCTGGAGAGAAATGTAGACCCGGTTGGACTGAAGGACTGGAGCGAAAATCTGTATTACGGCAGGATGACCGGCGCCCAGGTGGTGGAGCGCATATTTGAAAGCGAGGAGTTTGTCAATAAGAAAAAGTCAGATGAAGAGTACGTGGAATTGCTTTATCGGGCCGTATTCAACCGGGTATCCGATGCCCCCGGAAGAGAGCAGTGGCTCAATTTTCTCAGGACAGGCTTCTCCAGGAAAAAGATACTGAAAGGATTCGTGGATTCCGGGGAATTTGCAAGTCTGTGCGCAAATTATGAGGTCAATAAGGGAACGGTTGAGCTTACGGAATACAGGGATATGAATGAGGGGGTCACAGGCTTTGTCAGCCGCCTGTACAATTTGGCACTGCTTCGGCAGCCGGATGCCAAGGGATTAAATGAATGGACGGAGCGTTTGCTGAAAAAGCAGAAAACGCCCAAACAGGTGGCGTTTGGTTTTGTGTTCTCACCGGAGATGAACGGAAGGAACCTGGATAATACGGCGTTTGTGACAATGCTTTACCAGACGATATTGGGAAGAGATCCGGATGAGCCCGGGTTAAGGGATTGGGTCAGCCAGCTTGAAAACAAGACTAAGACCAGAGAAAGTATTTTTAACGGCTTTGCTGACAGTAAAGAGTTTGCGGAGATTGTAGCCTCTTATAATATCAAATAGTATACATAGGAATAGGAAATAACTCCCCCCTGCCTGGAGATAAACATGTAAACGGGCAGGAGGGAGTCCTATGCTATATGGAGGGACAGGGCTGGTCGAAGCGTTGTCGCGGGATGATTTTGGGATGGGTGAGATAGCTTAATGTGTGTTCCTGATGGTGAGTCATTTGG
>CAMWSA010000186.1 GCA_947176785.1 uncultured Lachnospiraceae bacterium | reverse complement strand
GGGCATACCCGGGAGATACTGACCGACAATGCCCGGGATCTTGAGCGGGGGAGGGAGAATGGGATGCATCAGGGGCTGTTGGACCGCCTGATGCTGGATCAGGGACGAATCGCCGCCATGGCCCGGGGGCTTCGGCAGGTGGCTGCTCTGCCGGACCCGGTGGGGGAATGCCTGGAGAGCTTTGACCGGCCAAGCGGCCTGCATATTGAGAAACACCGGGTCCCTCTGGGCGTAATCGGCATCATCTATGAGTCCAGACCCAATGTGACCGCAGATGCTTTCGCCCTGTGTTTTAAGGCGGGCAATGCGGTGATTCTCAAGGGGGGCAGTGACGCACTGGCATCCAATATGGCTATTGCCCATGTGCTGCAGCAGGCTTTGGCGGACTGCGGGATTTCCGGGGATGCCGTCCAGCTGATCACGGATACGAACCGGGCTGTTACCGCGGCCTTTATGCGCCTGAAGGAGTATGTGGATGTGCTGATTCCCAGAGGCGGTGCAGGGCTGATCCGCACGGTGGTGGAAAACAGCACCATACCGGTGATCGAAACCGGCACGGGCAACTGCCATATATATGTGGATAAGGATGCGGATCTGGATATGGCGGTTTCGATTATTGTAAATGCCAAGACCCAGAGGATCGGCGTTTGCAATGCCTGTGAATCCCTGGTAATTCACGAGGCGGTGCGGGAAGCGCTGCTGCCCCGGCTGCAGGAAGCGCTGCATGAAAAGCAGGTGGAAATCCGTGGGGACGAGAGAGTCTGCGCCACCATATCCGGCGTGGTCCCTGCCACGGAGGAGGACTATGGGAGGGAGTATCTGGACTACATCATCTCCATGAAGACAGTGGATTCCCTGGAGGAGGCCATGGACCATATCAACCGTTACGGCACCCATCACTCCGAGAGCATTATCACCGGCAATCCTGCCGCGGCGGAGCGATTCTTAAGCAGGGTGGATGCGGCCTGCGTCTATGTGAATGCCTCCACCAGATTCACGGACGGTTTTGAGTTCGGTTTTGGCGCGGAAATCGGTATCAGCACCCAGAAGCTCCATGCCAGAGGCCCTATGGGGCTCAAGGAGTTGACCAGCTATAAATACCAGGTTACCGGAAGCGGCCAGGCCAGGCCGGATTAAAAAACCGGCGCTGATTTTTCTGCGCAGTTCCCAACGTGCGGTGATAAGGGAAAGTATATTTTTATCGTGCATATATTGATCTGGCGCAAAACAGTCCTAATGTGCTATGATAGATGCATAACATAAAGAGGATGCCCACGGCATGGTGCCGTGGGCCGGGGAGACGAAAGGAGAAGCATTATGTTAAATTTAAGTATTGTGATTCCTGTAGTAGTTGTTGCTCTGGTCATTGTTATCATCTTTTTGACCGGTTACGTGAAGGCCTCACCGGATACTGCCTTGATTATCTCCGGTATGCGCCGAAAACCCAAGGTATTGATCGGTAAGGCGGGAGTGAAGATTCCGTTTCTGGAGAGGAAGGATGAACTGAACCTGCAGCTGATCCCCATCGACGTAAAGACCTCCACGGCAGTCCCCACAGCGGACTACATTAACATCAGAGTGGATGCCACAGTCAATGTGAAGATCAGTGACAATGAGGAAAGGCTCAAGCTGGCTGCCCAGAACTTCCTGAACAAGAAGCCCGACTATATCGGCGGCGTGGCGCGGGAAGTATTGGAGGGCAATGTACGTGAGATCGTGGGCAAGATGGCCCTGGAGGAGATGGTCAGCGATCGGCAGAAATTCGCGGTTCTGGTTAAGGAGAATGCGGAGCCGGACCTGGCGGCCATGGGCCTGGATATCATCAGCTTCAATGTACAGAACTTTGTGGACAACAACAGCGTTATCGAGAATCTGGGTGTAGACAATATTGTAAAGATCCAGAAGAATGCCGCCATCTCCAGGGCGGAGAGCGAGAAGGAGATCGCCAAGGCCCAGGCCAATGCCAAAAGAGAGGCCAACGAGGCGGAGGTGAACGCGGAGTCCGAGATCGCCATCAAGCAGAATGAACTGGCGATCAAGAAGGCGGAACTGAAGAAGGTGTCCGATGTCAAGAAAGCGGAGGCGGATGCGGCCTACACGATTCAGGAGCAGGAACAGCGAAAGACGGTGGAGATCACCACTGCCAACGCCAATATTGCCAAGCAGGAAAAGGAAATTCTGCTGAAGCAGAAAGAGGTAGAGATCGCGGAGCAGACCCTGGAAGCACAGGTCAAGAAGAAGGCGGAGGCGGATAAGTTCGCCAAGCAGCAGCAGGCAGACGCCCAGCTGTATGAGCGCCAGAGGGAAGCGGAGGCCCGGAAGTTCGAGACGGAGAAGGAAGCAGAGGCCATGAAGGCCCAGGCGGAAGCACAGAAGTACAAGATGGAGCAGGAGGCCGAAGGTATCCGCACCAGGGGACTGGCAGAGGCCGAGGCCATCCGGGCAAAGGCCGTGGCGGAGGCGGAAGGTATTGAGAAGAAGGCCGAGGCCATGGCCAAGATGGGCGAAGCTGCTGTGCTGGAGATGTATTTCAAGGCCCTGCCCGAGGTGGTGAAGAATGCCGCCGCTCCTCTGGAGAAGGTGGAAAAGATCACCATGTACGGCGACGGCAACAATGCCAAGCTGACCAGGGATATCATCAATACCGTGAACCAGGTGACAGACGGATTGAAAGATTCCACAGGGGTGGATCTGAGTGCCGTATTGTCCGGATTCCTGGCCGGGAAGGTGGCATGTGACAAGAAGACTGATCAATAGAATGTGGCAGCGGATAAGAAAGTATCATACATTGTATGTGCCGACAGCTTTGGCATGTGTGGAAGCCGGCATGTTTCACGTTCAAATACGGTTCATGCAATAACGCGGGTTCAGCCCTCGTTATGCAGACAGAGGAAAGCTTGGATTTTAGAAGACAGGGCGCTGCCTGACAGGGCAGCGCCCTGTGAAATGCTTTGATGTTGGACAGGAATTGTTCTGTATTATACTGAATTCATTTTGTATGAAAAGGAGTTATATTATGGAAAATGTAATGGATCGTTTTCTGCGCTATGTGCAGATTGATACCTGCTCGGATGAGGAGAGCAATACCCATCCCAGCACCCAGAAGCAGCATGTACTGGCCGGACTGCTGGCGGAGGAGCTGCAGGCCATGGGGGCGGCAGAGATCACCTATGACAGGGAGCATTGTTATGTATATGCCACCGTGCCCGCTTCCGAAGGATGTGAGGACAAGCCGGTGGTGGGCTTTATCGCCCATATGGATACTTCCCCGGCCATGAGCGGTGCCGGGGTTAAACCCAGGATTGTCAGGGATTATGACGGGCAGGACATCGTTTTAAACAGGGAACTGGGCATCGTACTGCGGACGGCAGATTTCCCGGAGATCCGCAAATACCAGGGGCAGGACCTGATTGTCACAGACGGCACCACACTGCTGGGGGCAGATGATAAGGCAGGGGTGGCGGAGATCATGACTATGGCGGAATATTTTCTGAGCCACCCGGATATCCCCCATGGCAAGCTGCGCATCGGATTTACGCCCGATGAAGAAATCGGTGCGGGACCGGATTTTTTTGACGTGGCATTATTCGGGGCAGAGGCGGCCTATACAGTGGATGGCGGCGCTCTGGGGGAATTGGAGTACGAGAACTTCAATGCTGCCGGGGCAAGGCTTCATATACAGGGCTGCAGCGTCCATCCGGGTTCTGCCAAGGGGAAGATGAAGAACGCCATTTTGATTGCCCAGGAGTTTCAGAGTATGCTGCCTGTCTCTGAGAATCCCATGTATACGGAAGGGTACGAGGGTTTTTTCCATCTGGACAGTATTCAGGGCAATGTGGAGGCTGTACGGGCGGATTATATCATCCGGGATCATGACAGGGTGCTGTTCGAAGAAAAAAAGAATTTTTTTATGGAAACAGCCGGCTTTTTAAACAGGAAGTATGGGGAGGGCACTGTCACAGTGGATATGAAGGACTCCTACTACAATATGCGTGAAGTCATGGAAGAGCATATGGACCTGATTGACAAGGTGGTGGAGGCCATGGAAGAGCAGGGGATCAAGCCTGTCATTACCCCGATCCGGGGTGGTACCGACGGTGCCAGGCTGTCCTTTATGGGTCTTCCCTGCCCCAATATCTGCACCGGCGGGGAGAACTGCCACGGCAAGTTTGAGTATGCATGCGTGCAGTCCATGGAACAGGTGGTGAAGCTGCTGGCAGGAATTGTGAGAAGGTTTATATAATTCCTCAGATCATATGACCGGTCGAGTCAATCGAATGACCAAACCGGTCATTCGATTGACGGGAAGGCCGGCAATGTCTTTAAATACTGACAGGATTACTTGGATAAGGAGGGCAGTTTTTCTGTCGGAGGCAAAGGAAAACTGCACATCATGGCGGGCCCATAACGAGCCCGCTTTTATTGAGCCGGAAACCATTGAAAAAAACAGAGTTCTATTATATAATGTCAAGGAGTTTTTATGTAAGGAGCATTAGCGGGGGTAAGGGTGAATGCTACGGACGTCGTCCGACCGCGTGTACGCAAACCTTCGGGTGTCCGAACGTGTGAGTAAGCAGGATTTTGAAAAGAAACGGAAAAGGAGAAGAAATTATTGCAAATTGAATATTAGAGTAATTGTAAAATTCGTGCCTGAAGTGATTCCTGAACCGGATGAATTAGAAGCTTTAAGAGCCGGGCGGGAAGACAGAGCAGTGAGCGGGACAATACCGCATGAAGCTATAAACTGGGATTGAGAAACAGAAAAAGAAGCGAGTACCCCGCTTGAGCCATAAAGCTGTACGGTAAAAAACTCGCTTCTTTTATACAACTATATAGCAGAAGGGAATAAAAGTCAAGGAAAATGTATCAGGAAATTGATTTAGATAAAATAGATATCAATACAGAACCCCCCGCAGAGGAGCCTGCCAGGCAATATTATTTTATGGCTAAATGCCGTGAATGGGTTCGGGAGTTTGAACGGAAAAACGGACGTCGTCCAAGCTTTTTTACTCAAACCTTCGGGTGCCAGATGAACGCCAGGGATTCCGAGAAGCTGGCGGGGATTCTGGGTCAGGTGGGCTATGAGTCGACGGAGGAGGAAAATGCGGATTTTGTGTTGTTTAACACCTGTACGGTCCGGGACAATGCAAACCAGCGGGTCTATGGCCGCCTGGGGGAATTGAAGAATTATAAGAAGCATAACCCGGCCATGAAGATAGCCCTGTGCGGATGCATGATGCAGGAGCCGGCGGTGATTGAAAAGCTTCGGTCCAGCTACCGCTTTGTGGACCTGGTGTTTGGCACTCACAATATTTTTAAGCTTGCGGAACTGCTCTGCAGGAGCTTTGAGGAACAGGACATGGTTGTCGATATCTGGGAGGGCACGGACCAGATTGTGGAGGATCTGCCGGTGGAGCGCAAGTATCCCTTCAAGTCCGGTATCAATATCATGTTTGGCTGCAACAACTTCTGCAGCTATTGCATAGTCCCCTATGTGCGGGGGAGGGAGCGCAGCCGGGAGCCCGAGGATATCCTTCGGGAGATCCGGCAGCTGGCCGCTGACGGTGTTGTGGAAGTCATGCTGTTGGGACAGAATGTGAATTCCTACGGAAAGAATCTGAAGAAGCCCATGACCTTTGCGGGGCTTCTCCGGGAGATTGAAAAGATTGAGGGGGTGGAGAGGATTCGCTTTATGACCTCTCACCCCAAGGACCTGTCAGACGAGCTGATCCAGGTGATGAAGGAGTCTGGGAAGATTTGCCGGCATCTTCATCTGCCCCTGCAGTCCGGTTCCACCCGGATTCTGGAGCGGATGAACCGCCGTTATACCAAGGAGCAGTATCTGGCCCTGGCGGAGAAGCTTCGCCGGGAGATTCCGGATATCGCCATCACTACGGATATCATTGTGGGATTTCCCGGAGAGGCCATGGAGGATGTGGAGGAGACCATAGACGTGATCCGCAGAGTCAAATATGACAATGCATTTACCTTTATCTACTCCAGACGCTCAGGGACCCCAGCGGCCGCCATGGCCGACCAGGTGCCGGAAAAGCAGGTCAGGGAGGGGTTTGACCGGGTACTCAGGGTGGTGCAGGATACAGCCAGAGAGCAGGTGGCCCGGTATCAGGGACAGGAGGCAGAGGTGTTGGTGGAAGAGATAAACGACCATGATGAAGCCCTGCTCACAGGCCGCATGTCCAACAATACGCTGGTGCATTTCCCGGGTTCGCCGGAGTTGATAGGGCGGATTGTCAGGGTCTCTCTGGACAAGTGCCAGGGGTTCTATTATATGGGGCATTTGGTATAATGAGTGTAGTTCTCTGCCGGCGGAACTCTTAGATGCCGGGCAGGCAGCTTATCAGACACATTGATGCAATGCTATTAAGAATAAAAGAGGGCAAACCACCATGACAAAACAGCAGTTTAAATATTATTGCAAGGATAGATTTATTTTGTTGGACGGAGACCCAGGCTCAAATCTGATCAGAAGGGGAATGCCCTCCGGAGTGTGCCCCGAGCAGTGGATTCTGGAGCATCCCCAGGCGCTGGTGGAGTTACAGAAAAGCTATGTGGAGGCGGGAACCAATATCCTGTATGCGCCCACCTTCACGGCGAACCGTATCAAGCTGGAAGAGTACGGTCTGGCGGAGCGGCAGGAGGAGATGATAAACAAGCTGGTAGCCCTGTCCAGACAGGCCGCAGGCAGAGTGGCTGCAAAGCCGGATATGGCCGCTGCCGCCGCCGAAGAGGCGGATCAGATAGGGCAAGGGCAGATATTTCCCCTGGTGGCCGGGGACTTGACCATGACAGGGCGGCAGCTTAAGCCCATGGGCACCATGGACCTGGAGACACTGATCGCAGTGTATAAAGAGCAGATGCAGCTGATGGAGAAGGCCGGTGTGGACCTGCTGGTGGTGGAGACCATGATGAGCCTGGGAGAGACCCGGGCGGCTTTGATTGCGGCCAGAGAAGCCACGCAGCTGCCGGTGATGGTGACTATGACCTTCGAGGCTGACGGGCGCACCCTCTTTGGCACGGATGCCCGGACGGCGGCCATCGTGCTGGAAAGCCTGGGAGCGGATGCCATCGGGGTAAACTGCTCCACCGGCCCGGCGAAGATGAGAGGGCTTGTGGAGGCCATGGCCCAGGTCAGCAGCCTGCCCCTGATTGCCAAGCCCAATGCGGGCCTGCCTGGGGTGGACGAACAGGGGCAGACGGTCTATGACATGGACAGCGGCACTTTTGTGGCGGAGATGGAGGAACTGGTGTCGGCGGGAGCCGTGATCCTGGGGGGCTGCTGTGGAACGGACCCTGCCTATATCGCAGGGCTTAAGCATTTGGTGCAGGGGAGAAAGCCCCTGGAGCGCCCGGGACGGCCCGAGGGTATCCGCTATCTGACCAGCGAGAGGCAGACGGTGGCCTTTGGTCTGGAGGACCCTTTCATGATTGTGGGAGAGCGAATCAAGCCCACCGGCAAGAAGCACCTCCAGGAGCAGCTGCGCAGCG
>CAMWSA010000185.1 GCA_947176785.1 uncultured Lachnospiraceae bacterium | reverse complement strand
ATGGATTCCCCCGCTTTTTGCGGATCATACGAATCAAAAGCCGCCATATTCCTCCAAGAGATTCCGAGAGACTATATAGTTTTGCTTGTTCCCTGCCGATGCCTGCGCCCGGCATCAGGCGGTGTGCCCTCCCCCGTCATGCCATATCGTCCCGCAGCGCATCTATGATATTTTCCTTCTTAATCCGGTCGACCGTGTAGAGGGTGGTAATAAATATCACAAGAAATACCCCGCAGAGGCTCACTGCAATACTGCCCCAGGGAAGGGAAAAAGTAAGCCCCTCCGCCCTGCCGGGCCGCTCTCTGGCAATTCCCAAATAGATCAGAAAGGAAAAAACCGCTGACAACGGCAGGGAAAACACTAAGGTCTGCATCCCGTAGAAAATACATTCAAATCTCATCATTCTGTTAAAGTCACGATCGGACATCCCGACAGAACGGATCATGGCAAGCTCACGCTTCCGCAGCTTGATATTGGTGGAGATCGTGTTGAACACATTAGCCACTGCGATCAGCGCAATCATGCCGGAGAAAACCACCGTAAACAGATTGACGATAAACAGAAGATTGCGATTCTGCTCCAGCAGTTCATGGTAGTTTTCCAGACTGTACCCTGAAGTGACGCCGGCCCCCTCAATGATCTCCTTCATCTGCGTGTGGGACTGTCCGGGATTGCCGGAGCGGAAGGTCATCTCTCTCATCCCGGGTGAATCGGAATCCACCGTGTGCCAGGAACTGTCGTATACGCCGTCCACATTTTTCAGATTGTCATAGAGCATGAGAAACTCGTCCTCTTCCATATCCTTCGTGGAGAAGGATATGTCATAGTCCACGTCCACAATGGACCCTGCGGCCTCCTGCTGCAGACAGCTTCCAAACGTACTGCAGGACACAAAGAGTACTACGCTGAACGTCAACGACAATACAATGCTGCGGTAACGCCTTTTGTTCCTCCTGAAATTTTTCAGCGCAAGGACACCCTCCAGATCATACAGACGCCCCGTAATCCCGGAGACCTTTACATCCTTTTCCGACACCTTGATTTCGCCGGTCTGCCGCAGGCATTCCATAATGGGCGTGCGGGCCGCTTTCTTTGCGGGAATATAGGCGGATATCAGAATGGTTACCATGCTGACCGCCACGGCACAGGCCAGGGGCACCGGCGATACGACCATCGTCAAAGCCACGCCGCCATACAGAATATTCCCAAAGCTTTTCTCCACAACCGAGAGGATCAGCCCTATGCCGGGCAGGGCCAGCAGCATCCCCAGGGGAATGCCCACCAGGCCGATGCAGAAGCTCTCGAACAGGACTAAGCTGCGCAGCTGCTTTTCCGTGGCACCCACCGACAGGAAAATACCGAACTGGTGGGTTCGCTCATTCAGGGAAATATGGAATGCATTATAGATCATAAATATGGAGCCGATCATAATCAGAAGGACTAAAATACCCGCCGTGGAGTAGAGCAGCGTGTTAAACAGCGTGTCGTTGGACAGGCCCATGAAGCGCAGCACATTGTCGTTGAGCATACTGTCCCCGCCCTGGGCATCCGCCCTGTAGGAATGCAACTGATAAGGGTCCTTCAGCGTGACAAAGGCTGTCAGGCTGTGGCCGGGCACAGCGCCCTCCGCCGCCGTGATCAGGGTATAGCCGGGGGCGGAGCGCTCTTCAAAGGAGGGCCGCTGGTAAACTCCCACCACCGTATAGGTTTTCCCTGTCACGGGGACCAGTTCCTCCCCGGTTCTGTATGGATCATGCTGATTCAGAATTTCCCCTGCCTGCATATCCTCTTTTGAGCGGCGCTGTCCTACAGCCAGGGCGATGGTGTCCCCCAGGGAAAGCTTTACGCCCCCGTTGGATGCCACATGGGTGGGAACGATCACCTCCCCGCTGCTTGCGGGCAGCCTTCCGGAAAGCAGCTTTACCGGCAATGCATCCAGGCACTCTTCACTCATTCCGGCGATAAACAGATAGGGCTTATATTCATTGATACCGCACTCAAGCATGGCATACCCTATATTTTCAAACGATACCACCGATTCAACCCTCTTGTCCTCCCCCTGTTCCTGCACGAAAGAGGCCGGGACGTCCGTAAACGCAATCTGCCAGTCCCCATACCTCCTTGCAGCGCCGTTTACCACATAATTTTGCAGCGAGACAGCGAAAGTGGCGATTGCGGCGATCAAGGCAGAGGACAGCGTCACCCCGATTATCGTCACAGCAGTGCGGCTTTTATTCTGCTTTAAGCTTTGCAGCGCAATTTTGTGAAAGATATTCATCTGCGGGCCACCTGCCTTTCATCCCTTATTACCCGGCCATCCGAGATGGTTATGATCCGGTCTGCCTGCAGGGCTATGTTCTCGTCATGGGTGACAATGATCAGGGTCTGCTGATAGAGATCATGGCTCTCCTTCAGCAGTCGGATGATCTCCTGCCCGTTGCGGCTGTCCAGGGCACCGGTGGGCTCGTCCGCCAGCATGACAGCCGGTGCGTTCATAAGCGCCCGCCCGATGGCCACTCGCTGCTGCTGTCCCCCGGAAAGCTGGCTCGGCAGATGCTTCTTTCGATCCTGAAGTCCCAGCAGGTCCAGAAGCTCCTTCAGCCGCTCCTGGTTTACCCTTCTTTTGTCCATCAGAATGGGAAGCGTGATATTTTCCACCACATTCAGCGTGGGGATCAGGTTGTGGAACTGGTAGATCAAACCCACCTGTCGACGCCGGAAAATAGCCAGCCTTTCATTGTTCTGGGCATAGATATCCTGCCCCTCCAGAAAAATTTTTCCGCCCGTAGGCACATCCACGCCGGCAATGGCATGCAGCAGGGTGGATTTACCGGAGCAGGAGGAACCGATAATCGCCGTAAAATCCCCTTTTTCAATGGTTAGGGAGACATGGTCCAGGGCCGTGACCTGGCTCTCGCCTTTCCCGTAGACTTTACATACATCTTGTATCTGTAGAAATTCCATTATTTGAGCCTCCTGTTTTATTTTGTGTTCTCTACCTGCTCATATGATAGGACTTTCAGTTTACAATGAAGTGACTTTCAGGTGACGAATCTGTTATTTTGCTGATTTTCAGTTTTAGCCAATTTTGCCCGCGCTGATAGTTTATGTTTTAAATGGCAATAAAAAAGTACTTACTCTCAATAGTAAATACTTTTAATCCCTGATCCATCCGGAGTCTGATATGCAGGCCATTTATCCCCGGGTTCCCAGGCAGATGCTTTTTCATGCTCACCAGTACTTCTGAAACCGGATTACGAATACGGCACCCCCCTGCGGGTGGTTCTTTGCGCAGATCGTTCCGCCCTGCCGCATAATGATGGTCCTGCAAAGGGCAAGTCCAATCCCGTATCCCGTGGCGTCGGAGTTTTTTCCGCGGTAGAACCGCTCAAACAGATACGGCAGATCCTCCGCGGGAATTCCCGGCCCGGTGTCATGAATCGTGATTCCTGTGTACAGAGGATTGTCCTCACAGGCAATCTCTATCCTGCCGTTATCGCCCACACTTTCCATGCAGTTCTTCACGATGTTCCGAACCGCCTCGGACAGCCAGCCAAGATCTCCCTGAATCTCTATATTTTCCGGAATCTCTGTCTGCAAGGTGATATTATGAAGTTCCATGGAAAACAGCAGCGGGCGGAGGGCGGCCCTGACCAGGCAGCCCACCTCGATCCGGCTGCTCCGGAATTCCACCACCCCGGCATCCAGACGGGACAGCTTTAACAGAGAGTTGATCAGCCACTCCATCTGCGCATACAATTCCTTCGTCTCTGTCAGCAGTTCCTTCTGCTGGGCTTCGTCGGGATTTGTCTCCAGCAGCGTCAGGATCAGATTGGCGCTTGTCAATGGCGTGCGCAGCTGATGGGCGATATCCGCCAGCGAATCCGCAAGATGCTCCTTTTCCCTGCGCAGCGCTTTATTTTGCTCCCGGATACGCCGGGTCATCTTGATAATCTCACTCTGCAGGATAGACAACTCTCCCTCCTCCGATTCCGCAATCAGCAGATGCTCGGCGTTGTGAAGCACTATATCAATTTGTTCGGAAAGGCGATCCATTTTATCATATCGGTATTTGGTAAATATCCAAAACAGCATGATAAAGGCGGCGGAGAGACTGAGGACAAGCACCCCCGCCGAAAGATCCATGAAAAACCCCCTTATTGCTGCGGCAGCCCCCAGCAGGGAAAACGCCAGCAAAAACCACCGCACTTCTCTATTGCGCAGCATAGCCGTCACCCAGACGATAGCCTGTGCCGCGAACCGTCAGAATAATTTTCGGGTCGGCGGGATCATCCTCTATCTTTTCCCGCAGCCGCCGGATATACACGCTGAGGGTATTGTCATTCACAAACTCACCTGCCGCGTTCCATAGTTCGTCCAACAGGATATTTCTTGTAATAATACATTTGGGATTGTTGATAAACACCAGCAGCAGACGGTATTCCATGGCGGAGAGCATAACCTCCTCGCCGTTTTTATGCACAAGGCCGCTGGCCACATCTATATGCAGCCCCTCCACCTCGTAGGCGGAGGGGGCGGTGCCGCTTTTCCGCAGGGCTGCCCGGATCCTTGCCACCAGTTCACGGGGCCGGAAAGGCTTTGTGACATAGTCGTCCGCCCCCATGTTCAGCCCGGTCACCACACTGGATTCATCCCCGGAAGCGGTCAGAAATATGACGGGGATCCCCTGCTTTTCCTTGATTTCCGTGCAGAGCGTAAAGCCGTTTCCGTCCGGCAGAAAAATATCAATCAGAGCAATATCGAATTTATTTTCATTCAGCATGGCCAGCGCATCGCTCCCGGTTGCGGCATGGGAGACGGTAAACCCCTCCGCCCGAAGCAGCAGAACGAGGTTTTTGGCGATTTTCCTGTCATCCTCAATCAAAAAGATCCGTTCCATCTTCTTACAATATCCTTTCCTTCATTGGTTTTGTCGGGCATTTTCAATACGCTCCTCCCCACAGGCAGCGGAGGGACAAGTCCAATCGTTTGATAGGTTAGCATATTTCCCTTACATCCCTGTGACTCCCAGGTTACATTTTTGTAAGGTGCGGTATCACTCCACATGGTTTCATAGACCGACAGGCTGTAGCTGTTGTAGTACATGGACACCGCCACACCTTTATTCACGGAATATCCCAGCACGTTTCCCACCGCCGCAGCGATCAGCGTCACAATGACCGGCGTCTCTCTTGTGATGGTGTTGCTGATGGTCACTGCGAAAATAAAAGCTATGATCACAATCAGGATATCCAGTAAAACGCCGCCCATGGCTTCGTCGCCGCCCATATCGTCCGTTGCGAAAATTGCGGGATTGGCGTATGCAGGCACATAAGCCACCAGCCCACAATCCGCCGCAACCGTCTGGGTTCTCAGGTTCCCTGCCAGTACCACAGTCAACAGGATTATACCCGGCACGGTACTTTTTGGCGAATACCTTATAACTAACTATGATTAGTTCTAACTAATTATCGCTTATTTGTAATGCGGCCGCTTTTTTGTTAGCAGCCGCTAAATTGATTTTAAGTATATCCATTTACTGCACTTTTGTCAATATAATATGTATTATTAATCAATATATGTACGGCCTGCCGCAATAGCCATGCTACATCAGATCCTTTCCAACATATTTCACACAGGCGGCCCCCAGCGCCAGGGCCAGCACCCCCGCTCCCAGCAGGGCACCTTTGGCAGCAATCTCCCCCGTGCCCAGAATCCTGGATGCATTGGCATAGTTAAAAGGGCTTAAGACCGCGAACTTTTCCATCTCCGGGGCCACCCTGCCCACCAGGTCACAGGCATAGAGAAGCAGTACCAGCCCCAGCCCCAAGCCCAGTCTGTTCTGCCGGGAAAAGGCGGAGGCGGCAAAGCAGATCCCCGCCAGTTCCAGGCCCAGCAGCAGCTGCATGGCGTGATACAGCAGCAGTTCCTTTCCGGGAACACCCTCTCCCAACAGAGCAAATCCCAGGCCGTACAGTCCCCCGCAAAGCAGATGGAACAACAGCAGGTTAGTGCAGACAGCACTCCATTTTGTCCAGACCACCTTTCCCCTGGCTATGGGCAGGGAAAACAAAAACTCACTGGTGTGCCCATCCTCCTCCTTGGACAGGATATTCATGCCGACCACGGCGGCAAACATGGCACCGCCCAATTCATGGATGGTTCCCACTTCCGTGGCATAAAAGCCTTTCAAAGTCGCAATACTCAGCTGATCCATGCCAAAGGCCGCCGAGAAAGCTCCCATGGCGGCAAAGCTCTCCGCCATGCCAGCCATCTCCTCCTGCATGCTGGAATATAACAGGATGCATGCCATCCCCATACCGCCCACACAGAAAGACCACAGCAGCAGGGTTTTCCAATATTGCTTCATTTCATGTCTGTAAATATATCGCATAAGTTATTCCTCCATGTTTCGCCTGATTCCATCCGATACACAATATCCGATATCCACACTTACCTGTTTTATTGTTCAGGCATCGGCCTGTATATCATTTGGACATACTCTTTTTGTCCCACAGCTGCCTTACTCCCTGTAATATTCGATAAATGCTTCCTCCAGGGAGGGTTCTTCAATCAGCAGTTCCGTGATATCATGCCCCTCCAGTTCCCGGTACAGCTCGTTCAGGTCCCTGTCGTACAGGAACTCCTCCTGCTTTCCGTCCCGCACCCATTTGATCCGCTTGGCCCTGGCCCTTGTGAGCGCCTCCACGGTCTCTACACATTGCAGCCGGCCTTCCCTCATAATAGCCACATGGTCGCAATAGCGCTTTACCTCCGGCAGCACATGGGTGGACAGCATACAGGTGGCCCCCTGGTCCACATACTCCCGGATCAGCTGAAAAAATACTGTCTGCATTAATGGATCCAGGCCGCTGGTGGGCTCGTCAAACACAAACAGCCGGGGCCTGTGCTGCATGGCACAGACAATGCTGACTTTCTTGCGGTTTCCCAGAGACAGTTCCCGGATCCTCTTCTCCGTGTCCACCTGCAGCCGTTCACAGAGCCTCCCTGCCTCCTGTGTGCAGTCCAGGCCCCGCACCCGGGCTGCCAGACGGATGACTTCCTTTGCTTTCATGGTTGGGTAAAACATGGCCTCCGATGGCATATACCCCACCTGTGCCAGAATCTCCTCCCTGTGGCGGCAAAGGTCCCTGCCCAGCAGGCGGATCTGGCCGCTGTCGAAGCGGATAAAGCCCAGCATGGCCCGTATGGTGGTGGATTTCCCTGCGCCGTTTGGCCCCAGGAATCCAAAGATCTTTCCCTGCTCCACATGGAAGCTGAGATCCGTCACCCCCCTGTGCTTTCCGTAATTTTTGGTCATATGACTGATTTCTATAACCGCCTTTTTATTATCCATTTTGCCCTCCTTATTAGAGTCCCGAATCTGCCCTCCCGCCACACAGGCCGGTGATGAATGGCAGGCCGCTTTGGGCGTCCAGCCATTCATCATTGCGCCGTCCGGGCAGATTCTGTTTTGTTTTCTTCCTGGCTTTTCTCAGCTGGACTGATTAGAGTCCCGAATCTGCCCTCCCGCCACACAGGCCGGTGATGAATGGCAGGCC
>CAMWSA010000184.1 GCA_947176785.1 uncultured Lachnospiraceae bacterium | reverse complement strand
AGGACAAAATGAGCCGATAGGCGAAATTTGGTACTGTGGTAGAATCTTGCTCTTAAAAAGTAGCGGTTTCCTCTGTGTGGGCTTCCCTCAATACCTTTAGTGCCGCAAGCGGGGATTGTGCCAAAACAGCGGCGATATTTCTCCCCCTACTACCTACAAAACCGCAAAAGGCAAAAATGACGGAGATTTGCGGAAATTTGTGAAAATTTCTTTTCGCCCACCCTCTACGGACAGCTTGCGGATTTGCCAAACGGGAGAGGGAATTTCTTTCTATCCCCTTTGCACGGCATAATACTGGCGATTTTTGAAAATGCCAAAAATGGGCGCAAAAAAACAGGAAACCTTTTCTTGATTTCCTGTCTTGGTGTGCCGTTCTATATAGCGGCGGTTATTCAGTTTTTATGTAATTTCAGTTCGGCAAACTGCAAGTACATATTTTTAGATTTCATATAGCAAATAAGTTTCAACAGTACTATATTGCATTATCAATTCTTTATCCTTGTTTGACAGCTCTTGATTGGGGAAATTAGCCACCAATGAGCAAAGATAAATGTAAACAGGACTGTACCTTTGAGAAAAACCCTCTCGTCCGAATTTACCTTGTATAATATCAAATTCATGCTGAATTTGACTGGTACTATTGCAGTCATATAACTTCACCACATTATCTAAATTATTTTTACTTGTATTGTCAATGATTGATTTGGCTGTATTAACTACTACAAAAAGCCACTGGTCTAAATCTGTCAATTTCTTTGGTTTGGCTATCAGTTTTTCTTTTATGCTGGTATAAATTTCATTTCCCATACTTACCTCCAAATTGAAATAGGCTCGTTACATTTCCTGTTTATCAAAGCGAAACTTGAACAGGGCAGCGACAAGCCGCAGTCGAGTAGACAAGCGGCTCACGCCGCAAGCCCCTCACAGAACCGTGCGTACGCCTTTCACGCACACGACTCCTCATAATAACATTCGCTTTTAGAATAACCTCACATATATCTTTGGTTTTGCTAAGGGATAAACTTTCAGCATGTCAGCAAATCCATCCCATGTATAGCTTTTCTTTTGGCTTCGTCTGTTCAGTGCTTTGCACAGATATCTTTGGGTGAAATGCAGAAATGAACCCAGCTTCTTTCCATTATAGGAGACACCATAGTACCTGTAGTGTCCTACCAGCTTCTTATTCAGCTTCTCTATCAGTTCCTTCACAGGCAGGTCATTATTGGCATACAGCCATTCCTTCATAGATTTTAGCTTCTGTGCATATTTCTTTCTGCTGGTTTTCAGCTTCACACAGAAATTTCCACTCTTTCTGCCTTTCCCACAGTAAAAAGTAAAACCCAGAAAATCAAATGTCTCTGGCTTCTTACCATATCTGCGCCTGCTATTGACCTCCGCATACCTTCCAGACTCAATCAACCGGCTCTTGCTTTCCTCTGGTTCAAGATTGAATTTCCCCAGCCTTTCCTTCAGCGCGGCATAATGTCTCTCTGCATCTGACTTGTGCCGGAATCCTGCAATAAAATCATCTGCATAGGCCGCCAGAAAGCATTTCCCTCTTGTCTCCTTCAGCACTACAAACCTGTACCAGAGCGTCAGTACATTGTGCATATAGATATTTGCCAGAATCGGGCTGATGATATTTCCCTGCGCTGAACCTTCTTCGCTTGCCTCATAGACACCTTCTATTATTACTCCGGCTTTCAGATATTTGTTTATCAGCCATAGCAGATTCGTGTCCTTTATATACAGCCCCAGAAACCGCATAAGCCATTCATGGCTCATGTGGTCAAAGAATCCCTTAATGTCTGCGTCCACCACATAGTTGATCCATTCATTCTGTAGCTGGCGGTGTACTTCCTTTATTGCGTCATGGCACCCCCTGTTTGGCCTGAACCCATACATACAGTTAAGGAATCTCGGTTCATAAATCGCTTCCAGTATTTTCTTTACTGCTAGCTGCACAATCTTGTCCTCATAGGAAGCAATCCCAAGCGGTCTCATCTTGCCGTTGCTTTTTGGTATATATACCCTTAGCGACGGCAGGGGCTTATATGCCCTGTTCTTTAACCGCCCTACAAGATTCGTGATGTTCTCTTCCAGATGTTCTTCGTACGCTGTTTTTGTCACCTTGTCAATTCCTGCTGCTTTCTTCCCGTCCAGTTCCTTATGGCACTGCATGAGCATTTCAGCATTTATCAGATGGTACAGCGACGTGAACTCTGGCTTCGGCGTTGTTGCCGATATTTCTGCTATTCTTTCTAATTTTGTTCCCATCAATACCTCCGTTCCTGGGCACGGTTGATGTGTCCTCAGAAAGACCGTTACTATGTAGCCCCCTTCCCTCCACTGGCATTACCCAGCTTCTACGGTACTATGAAGCTATCCGACTGCCTGCCGCCCATCCGCTTATCTCCATCTTCTAGTTGATAATGCGTACTTGTTTCCAAGAAGCGGCAGGCTCTCCCCAGTTGACAATTAACCACAATGTCAGGCATGACTGGCTCTTTGACCCCGCAGTGCCGGACAATTCTCGCCTTTTACGAACTGCCCGATTTTGCTTTCCGCACCAGTTAAGACGTCAGCCCTCTGAATTTCAACATTTCGAGGCTCTATCGCATTGCAGCCCTACTTGCTCGCTGTCTACGCTTCGCACCAGCCATTACTGACTGCCACGCAAGACTCGCTACTGCTGGTTGGCTAGACCTTAGCAGACAGGATTCACACCTGTTAGGTTAATTGCCCTTTGCTGGGCGCACAACTGGAATTAAGAATTGCTGCTTTTTAAGGGAAATATCAGCTGTTATAAAGTGCTATAAAATATCCACTAACACTTGAAAACACATAGGTTTTTGCAGGTGAATTTTTCTTACCGTTTCCCTTGTTTTATATTTTCCCACAGGACATTGCGAACCCTGATAAGAAAAAATGAGAGAAACATATTTTCATTCCAACACTTGTAATAATTGATATAAATTATCAATACTTTCTTTATATGCTATCCAAATAAGTTTGTAATTAGTATTCATTGCGGATTAAAATTTGAAGTAAATTGCATATTCTTACATTTGATTGTTGAATTTGCACTCACCTTACAATTCTTTAAAACTATAAAAATTCTCTACATTTATCCCAATGCATACCAGAACAATTATTTTCGCGAGCTATCACACGATCTACTTCATCCATTTTGTACCATTTAATGTCATCCACTTCAACAGAGTTTGAAAATTGTGATTTCTTTACATAAGCAATAAATCCAATCATAATAAGCTGCTTAGGGGCAAAGTAATAACTGGATATATATTTACAGCTTATAACATTCTGTCCGGTTTCTTCCTTTACTTCACGTGTAACGGCATCCTCAATCGTTTCCCCGTTTGTCATATAGCCAGATACGACTGTCCATTTAGTTTCTGATATGTAATTCTGCTTTAAAAGAAGTATTTCATTTAACTCATTGACTACCAGCACCTCTACAACGGGTAAGGGATTATTGCCATATAATTTCCTGCACAAGGGGCAAATCTTACAATCATCATCACCGCATTTAATATCTTCTAATTTGTGACCGCATTCCGCACAATATTTAAAAATCATTTATTATCACTCCTCCAAATCTCCATTGATACATTTAAATATAAAATATTTGCTTGTCACTCGCAATACATATTTATAGCATCTTTTTTCCGTGGGAATATAATTCCGAAAGGGAAGAAATTATATCACATCTCCCATTTCCAAATTTTTTCTAATGAATTTGTTCTCATTTTTTTATGCTGTATCAGTCTATGTTCCATGCTATACACTTGCTTTCCCCGCAGGAACGAAACTTATTGTTGATGTTCAATAATCCATTGTAAAATTTCCTTTTCACCAATATCACCGGATGCCAATGCAAGAATGACATCACTTAACTCCTTTTGGCTGTAATACAATTCATATCCATTCAATGCAAGAAAAACTAACATAACATGCGTACCAAGTCTTTTGTTTCCGTCCAGCATTGCATGATTTCTTACCAATCCAAAACAAAGCCGCGCCGCCTTTGCCTGAATGCTTGGATAAAGCTCTTTTCCGCCAAATGACTGAAACGGATTATTTAACGCCAAATCCAGCATTCCTTCATCACGAATACCGTCACTTCCTCCGGTGGCTTTTATTAAACTTGCATGAAGTTTTAGCACCTGTTCCTTGCTTAAAATAATCATTTTGCAAGAACCTCATATGCTTCCGTATTCTGTTTTATTAACCGTTCAGATATTGCAAATACATCTTCATTACTGGCAACTTTTTCTTTTTCCGCTTTACTGAAATCAATAACCAGATATCTGGGTACATTATTTTTCAGAATAACCGCTGTTCCATGTTCATCAACTACTCTGGCTACTTTTGAAAAATTTTGATTTGCCTCTGTAATTGAAATCATTGTATTTGTATCGATTGTCATTTTATATGCACCTCACTTCCGCCTATATTATATGCAAATTCTAGCTAGAAAACAACCTATTTAGCGTTTTTAGATTGCTGTATCATTGAAATTTGGTTACTATTCACGGCCAATGTCATGATACTGGGGTCAAAAGCCCCCAATTGTTCCTTGAAACTTAATATTTTACAATAAATACAAGCTTTTTGGTCTTTCATGAGTTATAATAAAAGTAGCTTTTGAAAGGTGGTATGTTTCATGTCGTTTAAAACAAATGATTGCCAACAGTTATCATTAGATGACAGTTTTATAACTCTGACTGAACGAGAAAGAAAAGCTTTGGAAAAATCCTGGGCGAAAATCTTCGCTGATGAGATTTTTCCTGCGATAGATGAAGAGCGCTTTTCCGTTTTGTATAGCGATAAAGTCTCCAGACCTAATGCACCTGTAAATGTTATTATTGGTGCGCTCATCATCAAGGAACTTTTTGATTATTCTGATGATGAAATCGTTGAGAATCTGATGCTTGATCTTCACCTTCAATACGCTTTGCATACCACAAGCTTTGTAGAACAGCCGATATCAGACAAAACCCTGAGCCGTTTCCGTAAAAGATGCTATGACTATGAGACGCTTCATGGTGTGGATCTATACCACGACTGTGTAAAAGATCTCAGCGGCAAAATCAGTAAGATAATGAAGCTGAATGGACGCATACGCCGTATGGATTCCATGATGATAGAATCCAACATTCGTTTTCTGAGCCGTATGGAACTGATCTACACCTGTATATCCAAATTGGTTGTTTATCTTACAAAGAAGCAGCCCGATATGGTTTCTGAACCACTAAAACATTACGCAGACCCGAATGATTATAACCGCATCTTTTATCATCAGAGAAATGATGATATGGAGACAATGATTCAAACCCTGCTGACAGACAGTGACTGCTTGCTGGAGCTGTGCAAAACAGATTTCGAAGAAGCGACGGAATATCAGCTTTTTGTCAGATGCCTTTCTGACCAGACAGTTGTTGAAAATGATAAACGTCGTCTGAAAACCAGGGAAGATGGCACCATGAATTCGTCGGCACTTCAAAATCCATCCGATCCGGATGCCACCTACAGGAATAAATCCGGTAAGCTTTATAGAGGCTACGTAGCCAACCTGGAAGAAACCGTTGGCAAAAATGGCTCTGTAGTGACGGATTATCAGTTTGATAAAAATACACATACGGATAGCCATTTCCTTCAGGAATCGCTTTCACAAATGGAAAAATCCCAAGAAGAAATCATTCTGGTTACAGATGGCGGTTATGATGGCCAGGACAATGTAGCTCTCGCAAAAGAGAAGAATGTCAGGCTGGTAACTACCGCATTGATAGGTAAAGAAGCTCCGGATGCTTTGGCTGATTTCGAATTCAATGAAGATGGCACCCGTCTCTTGAAATGTGCTGCAGGACATGAGCCTGTAAGCCAGTCTTATACCAAAACAACAAGGCAATGCAGAGTTTCATTTGAACGAAATCATTGTGTCGGCTGTCCATATCAGGATCAGTGCCGTCCCAAGATCTATAAAAAAGTTGCTACGTTTATCACCTCAAAAAATGCATCTAACAGAGCAAAAAGCCAGAGATATATGCAAAGCGAGGAATTCGGCAATTTAGAGAGGTTAAGAAATGGTGTGGAAACCATTCCTGCCAATATCCGAAAGAATTACCATCTTGACAAACTTCCAAGAGGGAAACAACGGGGTAAATTCTTCTTCGGCAGCAAAATAGCAGCTTTAAATTTCAGGAAACTCTTTGGATTCCGAAAGGGTTTAGGGAACTATGCCCAGAATCCGGTATTAGCGTAGATATAAGCCAGAAGTGCGCCAATGATTCTAAGCTAATGAAGCCTCTTATGGCATATAGACTGTAAAATATTAAATTTTCAAGGTTCATGTGGAGGTTCAAACATAGAAAACACTATGTTTTGACCCCAGTATCATGACATTGATTCACGGCCCAATGTCATTTACTTAAGCCTGTCATAACGAAATTTGCCCTTGTAAATTGCCCGTAAGGGCAAAAACAAAGGTAAATACATAGCAATTCACTGTATGAGGCTAAAAAAGCCTTGAAAAATAAGGATAGTTCAAGAAGTTCATCTGCAAATCCCGAATTTTTCGTTGGCTTTATTATATTACATTGTCTTTCCAGATGGAATAAGCTTTCACAAAAATTCTTCATAAAATATCAATATCTGTCGATTATCCCGTTCGGGTATCTGCTTTCGGATCGTCCTTTGTGATGATAAGCCGCCCCTGCTGGCAGTACACCGTGATTTTATTCCCTACATTAAATCCTGCCCGTTCCAGCCATCTGCCCTGTAAAAGAATCTGCGGAGGTGCTTCTTTATAAGCACCCCGTCCCTTATAAACTGTCATTCTGCGTTCTTCCATCTGTCCTCCCTGTCCGTGGCTTCTCTGCACACAATCTCAAACACTTTCCCGCTCTCTGTCCCTGAAATAGTTTAAATCCATTCTGTTATTCCTCCTTTCATGGGTAGATTTTTTCAAGCGGCGCAAGCCGCAAAAAGGCGGGCTTGGGGTGGCAACCCCAACAAGATTCCCGCAGGACAAAATGAGCCTATAGGCGAAATTTGGTACTGTGGTAGAATCTTACTCTTAGAAAACAGCGTAAATTTCCCCCTCTATTCCTTACTACGCAGAGAAATGCAAATATGGCAAAGTTTTGGGAAACTTTTTGATAAAACTTTTCGATAAAAATGAAAAATCAGCGCGTTTTTTTGCGCAAAAAACCAGGAAACCTTTTCTGATTTCCTGTTTTTGACTGCCTATAATGGCGGCGGTTATTCGGTTGTCATTCCCCGGAAGCAAACTTGTAGCCTATGCCTAAAACAGTATTTATGTAAGTGGGGTTTTTGCTGTCCGGCTCTATCTTTTTCCGTAGATTGCATATCACACTGGCAACGCTTGATTGGCAGCTTTCGCTTTCCATGCTCCACACGGCTTCAAAGATTTGCGCCTTTGTGAATACCCGCCCCGGACTGGCGGCAAGGTAGCAGAGTGTGCCGTACTCTAAACGTGTGAGAGGAATGTCTGCCCCGTCTTTCAGTACCCGGCGTTGGTGCGGTCTGATTTCCAATCCCGGAAAAG
>CAMWSA010000183.1 GCA_947176785.1 uncultured Lachnospiraceae bacterium | reverse complement strand
CGGCGGGGGCGGT
This sequence comes from uncultured Lachnospiraceae bacterium, assembly GCA_947176785.1. GTDB lineage: Bacteria > Bacillota > Clostridia > Lachnospirales > Lachnospiraceae > Acetatifactor. The sequence goes on along the minus strand of CAMWSA010000183.1, from coordinate 7,581 downwards.
GGCTACTTTCCGGCAGGCGGGGGTGGAGACCGTGATGATCACCGGGGACCATGTGGATACGGCCTATGCCATCGGCCGTCAGCTGGGCATCGTCCAGAGCAGGCAGCAGTGTATGACCGGTCAGGAACTGAGCCGGATAGAGGAAGAAGAACTGGCCCGGCGTCTGGCCCAGGTGCGGGTGTTTGCCAGGGTGGCACCGGAGCAGAAGGTGCAGATTGTCACGGGGTTCCAGCAGGCGGGCCATATCGTGGCCATGACCGGGGACGGCGTCAACGATGCTCCCTCCCTGAAAAAGGCGGATATCGGCATCGCCATGGGGGCCTCCGGCACGGATGTGGCAAAGCAGGCGGCGGACATGATCCTGACGGACGACAATTTTGCCACCATTGAGAAGGCTATCGAGGAGGGCAGGGGCGTCTATGAGAACATCCGTAAATCCGTGATTTTCCTGTTGTCCTCCAATCTGGGGGAAATCGCAACCATGTTCCTGGCAGTGACCTGCGGCCTGGCTTCCCCGCTGCGCTCCAGTCATATCCTGTGGATCAATCTGATCACGGATTCTCTGCCGGCACTGGCACTGGGGGTGGATCCCAACGATGCCGGGTCGCTGATGCGGCATCCGCCCAGAAAGCCCGGCGAGAGCCTGTTTGCCAGAGGGGGGCTGGCCTGCACCTGCTTTTACGGACTGCTGATTGCGGCCATCAGCCTGACGGCCTTTTTCCTGACTCCCCTGCGGGTCATGAAGGCCCAGCATCTGCCTTTTACATTGGAAAATATAGGAAGCATGATGGCGCTGGAGGGAATTCTGCGCAGATCCCAGACCTATGCGTTTACCGTGCTGGGCATGAGCCAGCTGTTCCATGCAGTGGGGATGCGGGATATGGGGCGTTCCTTTTTCAGGATGAAGCATCTGGAGAACAAACTGATGGTTCTGGCCTGTGTTCTGGGCTTCCTGCTGCAGTTTGCCGTGACGGAAATTCCCTTCCTGCTCACGGCCTTTGGCACCACTCATCTGCAGTGGGGGGAGTGGGGCATTCTGGCGCTGCTGGCATCCTTCCCGCTGCTGGCCCATGAGATTATGATTCTGGTGGGGAGGAAGAGGGAGGACTAATCCTCCGGATCGAAACTTCCTGTGTTAAGATCATGGTCTGTTTTCCCGATAGCAGATGTCAAAAAACGCCGCACGGTCTGCAGCGTTTTTGACATCTGCTTTGGAGAAAACAGTCTCGGCAACTTATACGAAAGCCTTGCATATGGAGTACCGGACAAAAATTGCCTGGAAAAAGGGGCTGAAAAAGGTTCCCGTCAAACGCATCAAATAATGTTTAAAATATCCAGAGGCGTTTCAATATTTTCAAACTCTTTTTTTCTTTTAGAGGGCTGATTCGTACCTTCTTTTAGATACCATACCGCCTGTACCGCTTTCATACCAATCATTTTTGCCGCCTCTAATTCACAACTTCCACCATCACCTACATATAAACATTCATCAGCCTGCGCATTCAGCTTTTCCAGGCATCTGTTGAATATAGCCTGATCCGGTTTTTGCATACCTTCATCAAAAGATAAACATACGGCATCAAAAAACGGATACAATATACTTTTCTTTATAACCACAGATTCCTCAGAAAAACAATTGCTGATTAAACCGATTAATATTCCTTTATCTTTTAATAACCGTAACATTGGAAGGATTTCCGGGTGCAAATGTTCAAATGCTTCTTCTTTACATTTAATGCGTTTTCTGACAATATATGTAATTTTACTTTCAGAATAGCAATCGTTTTCTTTAAGAATCTTTTCCAATATATCTTCCAAGGTTATTTTTCCTGTGGTTCTGTCTTCTTCTGCCGCACTCCATAGCTTCTGAAATTTATCTTCCTCAATTCCCGCGTCAAGTGCTATTTGTGTTCCAAAATAAAACGGACTTTCATAAAGCGTTATCAGCGTCTCATACATGTCAAATATTACTGCTTTTATCATTTACATTTCCTCGTTTCCATATTTTATCCATTTTTCTGCCTTTCGGACGAAAAGCGCCCCTTCCTAACCTGGATAGACCAAAGACAACATCAAATTTTTGCCGCTTTGCGCAAGAAATTGTTGTTATGTCGTTAACTATAAGTGCCTAAGGAGCCCGGCCGGTTTTGACTTATGCATTTGATTATAAAGCCGTAGTTTTCCATTGGCAAGGAATTTATAAACGCATTAATACATAATTCTGAAAAGAGAGATATGGAATTATAGGCGGGATTGTGATAGAATGTAAAAAAGTTTTCTGAACGGAATGCGCGCCGAAGAATGCATTTTGAAGAGTGGTCTGAGGATATGCGGGGAAGAGGGGTAAATATGTATTTGACATTAAAATTAAATGCGCGATTTCAACCTAAACATAGATTTGAACTGGAGGATGCCCTGCAGGAAATACTTGAGAATAAGCAAATGGGCGAGATCACCGGGGGCGGTACGGCTCAAAATCCCGACGGAGAAATTACATATTGTGATATAGAAATATATCTTGTAGATGAGAAACCGGACAGCGTGAGCTGGCTGGCGGAACTGCTTGACAGAATGGGTATTCCCAAAGGTTCTGTTTTACAGGGGGCAGACCGGGAAATTCAGGTGGGAACATTAGAAGGATTGGCTTATTATTCCAATGGCGTTGATTTGCCGGATGAAGTCTACAAAAGCTGTGATATAAATTATGTGATTGAACAAATGGAGCGGGCCATGGAAGGAATAGGCCATATGTACAGCTATTGGGAGGGAAATATATATACGGCCCTGTATTTTTATGGACGTTCTTTTGATGAGATGAAGAGGAGAATTGAGCCCTTTATTGCGACATATCCGCTGTGCCGGAAATGCCGTATAGAGCAGATCGCATGATTTTCTGCCTGCCGGGAAGAGAAAGTCTGCGGAGCAATACCTGGAGGAAAATCCGGAGATGTATTCAATAAAGAGTCTGTCCTACTTTACCGGTGGAGGATATTGGCCGTTGTCTTCCGCTCGGCGCCAGTGTTTTTGAATACTGGTTAATCCAGATTAGGAGGATAAAAGGATGTTGCCGGAAGCTTTTCGGAAGAGGATGCAGTTACAGTTGGGAACAGAATATGAGGCTTTCGCGGAGAGCCTGGCGGGAGAGCGCTGGCGGGCGCTGCGGGTCAATCCGCTGAAAGGCGGCGAGGGTCTGTCAAAAGCCGGAGAACGTTTCCTGGCTATAAGTCCCTGGCAGTTGGAGCCGGTGCCTTGGGAGGCGGATGGCTTTTATTATGCCCTGGCGGGCCCCGACAGGCCATTTAGTCAGGGACCAGAGGATGGTCCGGCCCTGGCAGGCCCCGGCAAGCATCCCTACCATGACGCGGGAGTCTACTATATCCAGGAACCCAGCGCTATGGCTCCGGTGGTTTTTCTGGGGGCAGAGCCGGGAGAGAAGGTGCTGGATCTTTGTGCCGCTCCCGGGGGAAAAACCACCCAGATCGCCGGGAGGATGCAGGGAAAAGGGTTGCTGGTGAGCAACGAGATCCATCCCCAGCGGGCCAGGATATTGTCGGAGAATGTGGAGCGGCTGGGCATCCGCAACTGCCTGGTTTTAAATGAGGCCCCGCAGCGCCTGGCTGAGATTTTTCCGGGATATTTTGACCGCATCCTGGTGGATGCTCCCTGTTCCGGCGAAGGGATGTTTCGCAAGAACGAGAATGCAGGGGAAGAGTGGAGCATGGAGAATGTGGAGCAGTGCGCAGCAAGGCAAGACGAGATATTGGACTGCGCGGCAGCCATGCTGCGGCCCGGCGGCAGATTGGTGTATTCCACCTGTACGTTTGCTCCGCAGGAGGACGAGGGGAGCATCAACAGACTGATACATAGACATTCGGGGATGGAGATTCTGGATCCGGCCCGATGTCTGAAAGAGGGCAGCAGGGCGGGGGAAGCCTGGGGCTTTGCCCCGGGCAGGCCCGACTGGATAGGGAACGAGGCCAGGGCCCAGGCAGAGCCGGGGGACGGGTCAGGGGCGGAGCCGGGGAGCAAGCAAGGAGCAGCGCCGGGGCCGCTGCCCTCAGTTCCGGGCATTGAGAAAACCCTCCGGCTCTGGCCCCATCGACTGCGGGGCGAGGGCCATTATCTGGCGGTGCTGCAAAAGGGCGGGGCGCATACCGCAGGGGAGGCGCGGAGCCTGCACGGGACGGAGCGGGGGATTCCGCAGAAGGAATGCCGGGAATATCTGGATTTTGCGGCGGACACCCTGACGGATCAGCCGGAGGGCATATACCTGCGCTTCGGAGAACAACTGTATCTGGCCCCAAGGGACATGCCCGCCCTCAAGGGCCTGCATGTGCTGCGCCCCGGCCTGCACCTGGGTACCCTGAAAAAGAACCGTTTTGAACCCTCCCATGCGCTGGCGCTGGCGCTTTCCCCCAGAGAGGTGCGGCGCTGCTGCCCCGTGGACGGCCCGGGGGCACAAGGAGCTTGCGTGGCTGCGGCAGAATCCTATTTAAAGGGCCAGACATTTCCCTTTGCAGGGGAAAAAGGCTGGTATCTGATCACTATAGACGGCTATAGCCTGGGATGGGGAAAGCTGGCCGGAGGAATCATGAAAAATCATTATCCCAAGGGCCTGAGAAAGACATGATCCGCAAAAATGTAAAAATTTCTCTTCTCATATGGATAAAAAGATGGTAATATAGATAAAAGTAATGGGACGGCATATTTCCGGAAAGCGCACGGATGAATCACGGATCCATACGGGAATGTCCAGGAGGCCCAATATTGGCTATAGGCTTGCGCTTGCAGGAAGTGGTCGTGAGTATAATAGCAGGAAGGTTTAGCAGAGAATGGACAAGATTATTTTGACAGGGGACAGGCCCACGGGCAGACTGCATGTGGGCCATTATGTGGGTTCCCTAAGAAGAAGAGTGGAACTGCAGAACAGCGGCGAGTACAGCAAGATTTTCATTATGATTGCGGATGCCCAGGCGCTGACGGACAACTTTGAGAATCCGGACAAGGTGCGGCAGAACATTGTGGAGGTAGCGCTGGATTATCTGTCCTGCGGACTGGATCCCGCTAAATCCACTCTGTTCATCCAGTCCCAGATCCCGGAGTTGACGGAACTCAGCTTTTACTACATGAACCTGGTGACGGTGTCCCGGCTTCAGCGTAATCCCACGGTAAAGAATGAAATCCAGCTGCGGAATTTTGAGGCCAGCATCCCGGTGGGCTTTTTTACCTATCCCATCAGCCAGGCATCGGATATCACCGCATTCAAGGCCACCACGGTTCCCGTGGGTGAGGACCAGCTGCCCATGATTGAGCAGGCCAGGGAGATCGTGCATAAGTTCAACAGCATCTATGCGCCGGTACTGGTGGAACCCCGGGCTTTGATTCCCGAGAACGCGGCGTGTCTGCGGCTCCCCGGCGTGGACGGTAAGGCGAAGATGAGCAAGTCCCTGGGGAACTGCATCTATCTGGCAGACAGCCCGGAGGATGTGAAAAAGCAGGTTATGAGTATGTATACGGACCAGCTGCACCTTCTGGTTTCCGATCCCGGCCACCTGGAGGGCAATACTGTATTTACTTACCTGGATGCATTCTGCCGGGATGAACATTTCGAGAGGTATCTGCCGGAATACTCCTGCCTGCAGGAATTGAAGGACCATTACACCAGGGGCGGCCTGGGGGATATGAAGGTGAAAAAGCTGCTGAATAGTGTGATTCAGGAGGAATTGGAGCCTATCCGGCAGCGTCGCAGGGAATATGAGAAGGACATCCCCGAGATATACAATATCCTGAAGCGGGGCAGCGAGGCGGCCCGGGAGGCGGCGGCGCAGACATTGTCCGAGGTTAAGAGCGCAATGCGCATCAATTATTTTGAAGATATGGATTTGATAGAGGCACAGGTCAAAAAATATGAGACGGAATTATGAAGAAGAAAGAGCATCGGCTCTGGAAGATGAAAACTTGAATCCCGTGCAAACGCTGGTGACTATGGTGGTATTAGTAGCAGTGGTGGTGATATTCTGTTTTGCGGTGTGGAAGATCACCCACGCCAACCATCCGGGCACACTGCCGGGGACGAGTGTGGAGAATTCAATAGATTCCATTGCGGATTGGGGCGTGCAGTCCAGTGTGCCGGAGACGAGTGCGGCTTCGGCGGAGGAACCGACATCGTCGGCAGGCGACTCCGGGCTGGATAATACGCTGGGCATGGAATTCGAGACAGTGGATGAAATGGTCACCGCCAAGGAGGTGACAAATCTTCGCAGCGAGCCCAGCACAGACCAGGGTCAGCTGACGGTAATCACTCAGCTGAGCAACGGGCAGAACGCCCACAGGATCGGTATAAACGTATCCACCGGCTGGTCCCAGCTGGAGTACAACGGACAGGTGGTGTATGCGGTGAGCCAGTACCTGATTACTGTGGATGTGACGCAGTAAATGTGGGCATACCCGCGACGGATTGGAATTTTCAGCCTGCACGGCACAGTTTTTCCGATTATGCAACGTGCGCCGTGCGGGAATTGGGAGATTTCAGCGGGTGTGAGTATAAATCAAAGGCCGGCATCTGACACAGGATGTCGGCCTTTGACTTATGGCATACCAAAACGATCATGGCAGTTCAGGCTGACAGAAATATAAACAAATTACACAAGGTAATGAAGGAGGAGTTATGTCAGAGTTATTGAAAAGAAACGAAGAGATGGAGTTGTGGGAGTCCATATTTCAGACAAAGGAGTACAGGAGTGAGGCGGAGGATTCCCTGCCTCAGGAAATGGAGATCCAGGCGGTGGTGGGTGCCAGCGGATTTGGAGCGGGCAAACTGGGGAAGGAGAAACTCTGGAACGCAACGGTTGAATTGACGGCATGGAAAGAAGAGGGCGGTGAAATCCATCAGGAGGGGGTTTTGCTGTCAACTCCTGCGGATGACAGACTTCTGAAGCATCTGCAGGAAACGGTAAGGGAAGATTCTGTGATCCGGTGCCGCGTGCGGCTCTCCAGGAACGGGAGATATCTGCTCATGACGGGCCCGGTTCAGGATGGAAATGATCCGGAACTGAGAGCGATTCTGGAGGAACAGATGCAGGAGGTCAGTATGGAGGTGGAAGGACTCGGCAGATTTGTGCTGGATCGTACCGTGGACTGGTTTGAAACCAGAAAGGACTGGCTGGGGACAGAGATCATCCTTTCCTTTGACCAGGATGAAGAGGAAGTGATGGAAAGCGCCATAGGGACGGCGCGAATACTGATGGAGGATCAGAAAGACTGGGACCGGCGGGTACGGGAATATGCGGCGGATGAACTGCTGGAACTTGCCAACGAATGGGCAGAAAATACGATGGAGGAGGAAGAGGAAGGTTTAGAAGAAACCGGGCAGTTGGTCACCCGGGAGCAGTTTATGGAACGTATGGAGTTGGAATCCATTCAGGCGCAGGAGGATGGAGATTTTGAGTTCTGGTTTTTGGACGGAAATCTGTTTTACGGGCATTCCATTCATGTGACCGGAAATGTGGAGGGCGGACCGGACTGGGCGGATATAGAAGGGTAAGCGACGCGGAAAATGGCGGCTTTTGATTCGTATGATCC
>CAMWSA010000182.1 GCA_947176785.1 uncultured Lachnospiraceae bacterium | reverse complement strand
GACAGAAAGCCGCTGCCGACCTCCGCCTCCGCCCCGACGATGGAGTTATGGATCACGGCCGGGCCCTCCGTACCGATCCGGGCCGACGTGCCGACAAGGGTTCGCTCCCCCGTCAGCCGGCATCCCGGAAACAGCACGCATCCCTTATAAATCCTGTCCGGATCCACCTCCGGCGAAATGTAGGTCTGCCCGGGATCTATGATTATAACACCCTTTTCCTCCAATTTACGAATTCTGTCTTCTATATCTTCCCGCATAAATTCCCCCTTCCTGCACAGCGGGAATTTGGACTGACAACCTCCCGCTGTACCCGTGTAACTGCAAAATATATACTCCCGGCAGCCGTCACTTTCCCTTTTGGTAAAACGCTTCCGTCGCCCGGAAGCAAGCCTGTAAATTATCCTGATTGACCAGGTTCTTTACCATGTTGGTGCGGCGGGTAACAAAATCATCCAGCTTTCCCATGTATTCGTCGGCGGTGATATCGCCGTCCGCCACCAGTGTCAGCCCCTTTTCCCAGCTGGCTGTCAGAGCCGGGTCCAAGAGAGGCCGGATGGAAAGCTTCACCACGTCGAAGATCATCTCCCCCATCAAAGTGGGCGTGATCACCTGGGTCTTTTTATTCAGCGCCAGATACTCGATATTCACCAGCTTCTTCAGAATCTCCGCCCTGGTGGCGCTGGTGCCGATACCGCTGCCCTTGATCTGTGCCCGCAGTTCCTCGTCCTCAATGAATTGCCCGGCATTTTCCATGGTCAGAATGATGCTGCCGGAATTGTAGCGCTTGGGCGGAGAGGTCTCCCCCTCCTTGATCTCATAGCCCTTGACAGATAGCTTTGACCCCTTTTTCAGTCCCTTTAACAGCGCCATGAACTGTTCGTCGCATCTCTGCTCCTCTTCCTCGCCGCCATCCTCCCTGATGGTCTCCTCTCCACCCGCTTTTCCTGCCGCATTTGCGCCGTTTCCCTCACCGGCCTGTGCCCGGTCACTCTGCCCTGTCGCGCCTTGTACCGGGGTGCCTGCCTGTGCGCCGCTTTCCGGCCCGCCCTCCGCCTGAACAGTCTGTTTGACCGCCCCCTGCGCCTGGCCGGTCTGCCGGGCCACTCCCTGCGCCTGGGGGGCAGATCCGGCGTTCTTCTTAAAAAAGGAGTACTGCATTACCTTGAGGTATCCCTCCTGTGTCAGCACCTTGAAGTTTGCAAAAAAGCTCTCCCCCGCCACCCTGGCCTGCAGCGAGACCTTCTGGTAGACTGCCGCCGGATAAAAGACACTCAGAAACCGGCGCACAATCACCTCATAGACCTTAACCGCCACCGGCATCAGGCCCTGCAGGTTGTTCAGCCCCTGGCCTGTGGGGATGATGGCATAGTGATCGGTGATCTGCTTGTCATTCACATAGCGGGTCTTGGCGATATTCCTGTAACTTCCCTGGCTTAAAATCTCCCTGGCAAAACCGCCGCACAGCCCATAGCCCTGCAGCCCGCCGATATTCTTGTGAATCTCCTTGGCCACCGCCGTAGACAATACCCTGGCATCCGTCCGGGGATAGGTCACCATCTTTTTCTCATACAGTTCCTGCACAATCCGCAGGGTTTCGTCCGGGCTGATCTTAAACAGCTTAGAGCAGTCGTTCTGCAGTTCCGCCAGATTGTAGAGAAGCGGCGGGTTCTTGTTCTCATTCTTCCGGGCGGCGGACTCTATGACCGCATCGCCGGAGAGCTGGTCGATCAGCGCCTGGGCGTCCTCTTTGGCCTTGAAGCCGTTCTCCTTGTATAGCTTGGGAGATTCGTAGTAACGGCTGCCCTCCACAGCCTTCCACTCCCCCTCCAGCTTCCGGCCCTTTAAGTCGAAGCTGCCCAGCACCCGGTAAAAGGGAGTCTTTACGAAGGCACGGATCTCCCGCTCCCGCTTGACCACCATGCCCAGCACACAGGTCATGACCCTGCCCACGGAAATCACCGCACGGTCACGGTTTAAGTAATTTTGCACCGCTCTTCCGTATTTCAGCGTCAGTACCCGGGAGAAGTTGATGCCCATCAGGTAGTCCTCCTTGGCCCGCAGATAGGCGGCATCACTGAGGGCATCGTATTCCGACAAATCCTTGGCCTCCTTGATGCCCCGCAGAATCTCCTCCTCGGTCTGAGAGTCAATCCACACCCGTTTCCTCTCCTTGCCCTTGACCCCTGCCATCTGCTCCACCAGACGGTAGATGTATTCCCCCTCCCGCCCGGAGTCGGTACACACATAGATCGTGGACACATCCGGACGGTTTAAGAGGCCGCTGACAATGGTAAACTGCTTCCGCACGCTGTCAATGACCTCATATTTAAATTCCCGGGGAATAAAGGGAATGGTGTCATAGCGCCATTTCCGGTATTTCTCGTCGTAAATCTCCGGGTAACTCATGGTCACCAGATGCCCCACACACCATGTGATGATGCAGTTCTGGGATTCCAGAAAACCATCCCTGGAGTTTGTATGTAATTTTAATGCTTTAGCGAATTCCTTTGCCACACTGGGCTTTTCCGCTATAAAAAGATTTTTGCCCAAATTTACCTCTATCCATATAACCGGTGTTTGGCTCTGGCCAAGCTCCGGCCGCGCCTGTGTTGTTGCGCAATCATACTAACGAGCGCTAAGCTTTTTATACTCACTAACGATTAGATTTTCCTTTCCGCACAGCGCATGCTGCCCGATTATGCGGCATACGCTGTGCGGATATTGGAAAATCTTAGCGTTAGTCAGTATAAATCCCGCACGCCCCCGCTGTATAGTCGGACAGCATGGACATGCAGAACGGAAGCTCTAACCGCCCGTGCATATATGTAATTGAAAGCTTATCCTCCGGACCTTCTTCGTCCGGCCCTGCCTTCCCGGACACTCTCATGCCAGCTTTTCCAGCAGCGCTTCCATCTCCTGGACGGGAAGCGGCCTGCCGAAATAATAGCCCTGTATGATATCACAGCCGATGGCATGGAGATACTTGTACTGCTGTTCCTGTTCCACGCCCTCCGCAATGGTTTCCAGCCCCAGCGTGCGCACCATGGAGATAATGCTCTCGGTGATGACCCTGGTGGCTCCGTCGGACAGTACGGTGTCAATGAAGGACTTGTCAATTTTCAGGGTGTCTATGGGCAGCTTTTTCAGATAGGAGAGGGAGGAAAAGCCCGTGCCGAAATCGTCCAGCGACACCCGTATCCCATAGCCGCGCAATGACCTCAGTTTGTCCGTCACCTTGTCAAAATCCTCAATCAGCACGCTCTCTGTGATCTCCAGTTCCACCTCCCGGGGGTGTACCTGGTATGCGCTGAGTACCTGCAGCAATTCGTCCACAAATCCGTCTCTCATATATTGTATGGCCGAGACATTGATGGACAACACCATGGAATTGTCTTGATTTTGCCGCCATTTGGCAAACTGCCGGACCCCCTCTTCCATAACCCAGCGCCCGATGGGCACAATGGCCCCGTTCTGCTCGGCGATGGGAATAAACACGGCAGGACTGACCATGCGCCCTGAACCGTCCCGCCAGCGGATCAATGCCTCCATCCCCCGCAGCTGCTTATTGCCGGCATAGTACTGCGGCTGATAATACAGTTCAAAGCTGTGGCTGTAGATGGCATCTTTTAGCTGGTTCTCAATCTGCACATTCTGCAGGAACGCCTTCAAAATAGGGGTATCAAAATACTGTATGGTATTCTTTCCCATATCCTTGCTCTTGTACATGACAATCTCGGCACAGCCGATCAGTTCCAGCGCCGTGGCCGCAGACTCCGGATATTCCGCCACGCCGATACTGACCGTCGTATTGATCTCCTGACCGCCGCTGAGACGGAAAGGCTTGCTCATACGCTCCTGAATCCGCTCATGAATCTTACCCACGGCCTTCTGTCCCGTGGGGTCATAGACAGCCATACAGTAAATATCACTGTTCAGGTGACAGACGATAATATCCTCGCTGGACATCTCCTTCAGAAAGCTTCCCACCTGCTGCACCAGTTCGTCTCCCACGATGATCCCCAGCCCGTCATTGACTTTGCGGAAATCGTCAATGTCAATCAGCAGCACGCTGACAATCTCCCGCTCCTCCCGGGCCCTGCGCACGAATTCCGACAGCAGCCGCACAAAATAATTCCTGTTGTACAGCCCCGTCAGAGAATCGTAATAGGCCATGTAAGTCAGTTCTTCATTCTGTAGTTTGAACTTGGTGATATCACTGATGCAGATGATCTTATCCTGGGGGATGCCCTCCTCGTCATAGAAAACCCTGGCCCGGAATTCCAGCCAGGCTCTCCGCTCCCGCAGCATACACTCCGTTACGGCGTCCTGCTTCTGCTTTTTTTCCAGAAAAATGACCTCTCTCAAGGGCTCTACATAGGGTTCGTCCACCATCTCATACAGGCGGCCCAAGTCCTTCCAATCCCTGATACGGAAATCAAAAAAACTATCCCACTTCCCCAGCAGAATGATCTCGCTTTTTTCAAAAGAATAATACAGAAAGGCATTGTAAGAGGTCTCACAAACCAAGCGGTACATTTTCTCCTGCACGCTCAGCTTCCGGTTCTTTGCCGTCAGTAAATCCACTTGGTATCGCAGTTCATTCATACTTGCCTCTTCCCTGCATAACACAGGCCAGGCCCGTGTTACTGCGTTAATCAGTATTTAAAGTGTAACGATCAGACAATTTTACAAGCTTCCTCTTTCATGAAATATACGCACGAACGATCGGATTTGCCTTCCTGCACGGCACATACTACCCGATCCGAAGCATGTGCCGTGCGGGAATCGGAACCCTCCAACGTCCGCAGATAAGATTACTTCTTCGTGATATACCCCTGGGCCTTCAGCAGCTCCGCACAGAGTACCGCTCCGCCCGCCGCACCTCTCACAGTGTTGTGGGACAGGCCCACAAATTTGTAATCGTATACCGTGTCCTCCCGCAGGCGGCCGATGCTGATGCCCATGCCGTTCTCATAGTCCACATCCAGGGATACCTGGGGCCTGCCCTCCTCCTCCATATAGCGGATGAACTGCTTCGGCGCGCTGGGCAGCCCCAGCCGCTGGGGTTCTCCGCTGAAAGCCGCCAGCTTCTCAATCAGCTGCTCCCTGGTGGGTTTTTTGCGGAATTTTACAAACACCGCCGCCGTGTGGCCGTTCAGCACCGGTACCCTGATGCATTGACAGGTGATCACCGGACCGGTGGCGGGCACGATCTCGCCGTCCACGATCTCGCCCCACAGACGCAGGGGCTCCTTCTCGCTCTTCTCCTCCTCCCCGCCGATATAGGGGATGATATTGCCCTCCATCTCGGGCCAGTCCTTAAAGGTCTTGCCTGCCCCGGAAATGGCCTGATAGGTGGTAGCCACCACCTCATAAGGCTCAAACTCCTTCCATGCCGTCAGCACGGGGGCATAACTCTGGATGGAACAGTTGGGCTTTACCGCCACGAAGCCCCTGGCGGTGCCCAGGCGCTTTCTCTGGGCCTCGATGACCTGGGCGTGCTGGGGGTTGATCTCCGGCACCATCATGGGCACGTCGGGGGTCCAGCGATGGGCGCTGTTGTTGGATACCACCGGGGTCTCGGTTCTGGCATAATCCTCCTCGATCTTTTTGATCTCCTCCTTGGTCATATCCACGGCACTGAACACGAAGTCCACGCCGGCCGCCACCTTCTCCACCTCGTTGACATTCATCACCACCAGCTTTTTCACGGCCTCCGGCATGGGAGTGTCCATCTTCCACCGGTCTCCCACGGCCTCCTCATAGGTCTTGCCCGCAGAGCGGGGGCTGGCGGCAATAGCCGTCACCTCAAACCAGGGATGATTTTCAAGCAGCGCTATAAAGCGCTGGCCTACCATACCCGTACCTCCCAAAATACCCACCTTCAGCTTATCACTCATTATATTTTCCTCCTGTTTAAAGTCCCGTAATTGTTCCGACAATACCGACTGGCGGCACAGGTCCTGTCTATTTTTCATTGGGCAGCTGCCAGTCCCTGGGCTGCCATTCCTCCTCCAGATACTCCCTGCTGATGCGGATCACCTCCCGCATGGCCTCCACACCGGGAGCGCCTACGGTCAGACGCTTCTCCACACAACTCTTCAGGGATATGGCATCATAGAGATCCGGCCCGAATTTGTCGCTGATCTCCTGTAACTCCTCCAGGCTCAGATCCTCAATGGAGCAGCCTTTGCCGATACAGTACAGCACCAGCCTGCCGATGATGCCATGGGCATCCCTGAAGGGAACGCCCTTGCCCACCAGATAGTCCGCCGCATCCGTGGCGTTGGCAAAGCCGCTTGTAGCGCTGTCCGCCATCCGCTCCCGCTTAAAGCCCATGGTCCGAAGCATGCCGGTAAACAGCACCAGACAGTTCTGCACTGTCTCCATGGCGTCAAAAGCCATCTCCTTATCTTCCTGCATATCCTTATTATATGCCAGGGGAAGCCCCTTCATGGTAGTCAGCAGGGACATCAGCGCCCCGTATACCCGCCCGGTCTTACCCCGCACCAGTTCCGCAATGTCCGGATTCTTCTTCTGAGGCATGATGCTGCTGCCGGTGGAATAGGCATCGTCAATCTCCACGAACTGATACTCATTGGAATTCCAAAGAATGATCTCCTCGCAGAAACGGCTCAGATGCATCATAATCAATGACAGCGCCGACAGGAATTCAATCAGATAGTCCCTGTCGGATACCGAGTCCATACTGTTCAGGGTAGGGCCCTCAAAGCCCAGCAGCGCCGCCGTATACCCCCGGTCCAGAGGATAAGTGGTACCCGCCAGCGCGCCCGCTCCCAGCGGGCAGTAATTCATCCTGTCGTGGATATCCTTCAGCCGCTGGCGGTCCCTCTTGAACATCTCAAAATATGCCCCATAGTGGTGGGCCAGGGTGGTGGGCTGTGCCTTCTGCAAATGGGTAAAGCCCGGCATATAGGTCTCCAGATTGGCCTCCATGGTATCCAGGACCACCGTCATCAATTCCTTTAACAGCCCGTCCGTGGCCAGCACCTGAACCCTGGTGTACAGACGCATGTCCAGCGCCACCTGGTCATTACGGCTGCGGCCGGTGTGCAGCTTCTTGCCCGGCTCCCCCACTCTCTCGATCAGGTTGGCCTCCACAAAGCTGTGAATATCCTCATAGGATTCATCAATCACCAGCCGGCCGGCCTCCACATCCTCCCGGATGCCGGTGAGTCCCTTGATCAGCACATCCCGCTCCCGGGAGGTCAATATCCCCTGCTTGGCCAGCATCACCACATGGGCGATGCTGCCCTCGATATCCTGCCTGTAAAGCCTTTTGTCAAAGCCTATGGACGCATTGAAGGCATAGACCTGGCTGTCCGTGTCCTTGGTAAAGCGCCCTCCCCATAATGTAGCCATATATCTCTCCTTACTTTATTGTTCCGCATACCCCTTCCCAATACCATATCCGATAGGAAAATCAGTTTCTGATGCGACCGGGCTTTTTTCCGGGCACCGGGAAGGCAGCTGCTGTGTATATACGCACGACTGATTAGATTTCCCTTCCTGCACGGCACACGCTGCCCGATTATGCAGTGTGGGGCGTGCAGGAATTGGAAAATCTTAGCGCTCGTTAGTATACTCACGAACGGTTAGATTTCC
>CAMWSA010000181.1 GCA_947176785.1 uncultured Lachnospiraceae bacterium | reverse complement strand
GACTGGTACCTGCAGGTCAAAGAAGTATTTGCCGGTGAAACCGCCGCGGTCTATTTTCACAGGGAGTATCTTTTAAAGCTGTTGGAGGAACACAGGGCAGGGAAAGAGGATCACAGCAGAAAAATATGGACGGTTTATATCTTTCTGCTGTGGCATCGGATTTACTTTGAGGAAGCAGCTTCCAAATATGAATTGGGGAGGGTATAAGGATGGAACGAGTGGAAGAAACAGATGCAGATGAAACACGGATACTCATTATAGAAGATGAAAAAACCATTGCAGAGCTATTAAAATATGACCTGTGCCAGGAAGGGTTTTCCGTAAAATGTGCCTATACCGGAGCCCAGGGAATGCTGGGGATGGAAGAGTTCGAACCGCAGCTGGTGCTTTTGGACTGGATGCTCCCAGACTTTAGCGGTGTGGATCTGTTAAAGCATTTGACGGACAACTACGATATTCCCGTGATTATGTTGACGGCACGGGGAACCATTGAAGATAAGGTGTACGGAATGTCCTGCGGAGCAGACGACTATATCACCAAGCCTTTTGACTTAAGGGAGGTCAATATCCGCATCCGGGCTGTTCTCAGGCGGTTCCGGAAGACCCTGGGGCAGGAAAAGAGAGAACAGATCAGGATTCCTGACGGTCTGATCTATGAACAGGAGCGGACTGTTGTGCAGGACGGGGTGCAGGTGGAATTGACTCCCAAAGAATTTGATTTGCTGCTGTGGATGGCCCGTCATCCAAGGCAGGTCTTTACCAGGGAAAGACTGCTGGACGCTGTATGGGACTATGATTATGCGGGAGATACCAGAACGGTGGATATCCACATACAGCGGCTTCGGAAAAAACTCCGCGCCGGTGAGGCCATAATAACGGTATTTGGAGTGGGGTATAAGTATGTACCGGAAGAAACGTAGATTTTTTCACAGCATATTATTTCGGATCAGCCTTTGGATCCTGCTGCCCGGGATTGCCGGGATGTTTCTGGTCGCTTATTTTGTGGAAATACAGATGCGGTACTATATCGAAAAACAGATTATGGAGGATATGCAGCGGGCGCGTGACAACAGCCTGCTCTATGTGCGGCAAACGCTGCTGTTAAACGACGGCAGGATGGATGCCGTCGGTTTTGAACTGTATCGGGACGAGATTGAAAAGCAGTTAAGCGGCGCAGGATACAGGGAGGTTCTTCTCTGTGATCCCAAGGGAATGCTTCTGGCAGGAGATATAAAGGCTTTTGAGGTACGAAAGACTCAGGAGGATTTTGCACGGGCCAAAGAGCAGGAAAGCGCCTTCTCTGTCCGCTATGGAAACAGCGGCCAATGTGAGGTATTTTTTTCCATGCCGGTGAAGCTTAACGGGCAGTTTATCGGTATGATCAGCTGCTTTTTTGATTATGGGGAATTATATGGGGGACAGTCGGAGACCATCGAACGGATGATTTGGATCACAGTGGCGGTCTTTATCCTGATCTGCCTGGTGATCTGGTTTACGGTCTATCGGATCGTGTTACCCATCCGCAAGCTGAGCCGGGCTGCCGGTGAAATATCCGCCCATCTTGCCGACGGCGGACAGGGCGGCATGATTTTGGATCAATTGCAGCTTCAGGGGCGCAGGGATGAGATTGGGGAGCTGTGTTCGAATTATATGGAAATGCTTCAGGTAATAGAGGAACAGTTTCAAAGGATCCGGGAGGACAAGGACCGAATTCTCGAACTGTGGAGCAGCCGGCAGAAATTCTACAATAATGTGACACATGAATTAAAGACGCCCCTTACCACCATTTCCGGGTATGCGCAGCTGATGGAGAAAAACGGACTCGGGGACGAAGAACTGTTTTATACCGGAACGGGGCACATACTGAAGGAGAGTACCCGGCTTCACCGAATGGTGGTTCAACTGTTGGAATTACAGGACAAGGCAGATACGGAAGAGGCGAGACAACTGAATCTGTCGGAGCTTGTTGAGAGCGTAACGGAGACCATGAACATAAAAGCCAATCGCTATGACAATACACTGGTTCTGAAGGGGGCAAAAGAGTACTTCCCTGTGGTGGGGAAGGAAGATAAGCTTCGGCAGGTACTGATCAATGTGATTGACAATGCCATCAAGTACGGGGAACCGGGAAATCCGATCCATATTCGAATCACGGGACAAGCCGGACAGATCCTGGTCACAGTATCTAATCAGGGACAGGGAATCCGGAAAGATGAACTGGAAACGATTTTTGAACCATTTTACCGGGCGGACAAGGGGCTGTCAAGAGAGATGGGAAGCGCCGGGCTTGGGCTTTCCATTGCCGCCAAGATCATGGAAGAGCATCAGGGACGCATTACGGCGTCCAGTATCCCCGGCAAAGAAACGGTGTTTACCATCTGCTTCCCGGCGGCGGGCCGGAAGGAGAAAGCCCAAGGCGGGGCGAAAGGAACAGATATATGAATCGAAGAATACAGAAATGCCGTATCGGCTTTTGGGGAGGATTCCTGATGGCGGCAGCTTTAGGCGGCTGCGGCGCAGTGGAACAGGGCAGGACTTTTGTCCTTCCCCCATTGGAAAAGCAGATGACAGATCCGGAAATATTTCGCATTGACCAGATTCAGCAGTACATTGGCAGCGGTTATGCAGAGAATGTGATCTGCCTGGCCTGGGGAGATCCGGGGACAGATCTGCTCTATTTGCTGAAAAAAGACCACGGGGGATATGTCTATCAAGTCGTCGACACAGGGGAGGATACTGTCTTAAACAGTATTTTTGTGGATGACCGTCCCCTGGAAAATGCTTCTATCTCCCCGGGGGGAGAGTATCTTTCCTATGAAGTGCAGGATGGGGAGGGGATGAAGCTGATTGTCCTTTGCCCGAGGCAGGGGGCCCGGCAGATCCTTCACGGGTGGGAGAGGCCGGAGGAGACCTTTTCCTATATCTGGAGTGATGACGGCACGCTGCTTTTTTCCTGGCAGAACGGCGATACCGGAGACGCTTATGAGGAATGGCAGGTGACTCGCTATGAGATGGAGACTGATCCGGAGGCCGGCTTTCGGTGCAAAGTGGTCCGGTTTCAGATGAAGGGCCATGGACGGGCAAGGAGGTCCGTCTGTCCCAATGCGGACGGCTCGGAGATATATGTGCGGGAGCAGCTTGGCACTTCCTATAACTGGCTGCTCCTGCCGGATACTGTCACGGTGGAGGCGCTGCCGGAATATTCGGAGACGGCTGTCTGGCCTGTCAGGTATACACAGGCGGGACTGTTCGTCCAGGAGGAGAGCGGAGACCTCTATCTGATCGGGGATATCCGTTCAAAGCCGGTAAAAACAAAACTGCTCTCGGGTAACGAGGGGGCTTATGACCCCTTCCTGTGTGTCTGTGTAAACGGAGACCATGTGTTTCTGATGGAATGGGTCAATTATTCCATGTATCAGATCAGCGGTTTGTGTATTGCGGACGGGGAAGCCGACGGTCAGCCCGTTGTCCTGTATAAGGATAATTATGAAAGCCTGAACCGGATAAACATTGTGGGGGATCAGGCAGTGGTGTTCTGGGGGGAAGAATTTCTGGAGAATAATGGGTATCGTTACAAGGTTACCGTATTGAGATATCATGGGTGAATGATATAGGGATTACAGGGTATAAGACATGGGGCAGGACAGGACGGTATACGGCATATGTCAATCTGCGATTTACGCAGCCGGATTACCATTCACGCGGCAGGTGTTAAAAAGCCCCCTGATTTTTCCGATAAATTAGTTGAAGAAAGACGGGGGGCGGATGACACCAAGGCGCTTTCAACGCCTGTGGTACAAATATCATGCCGGAAACGGTGGCGGCTTCCGGCAAAGGAGGAGATTGGAATGGATATGACAGGAGTGGCAGCAAGATATCAGACGGGATGCGCGGCAGCAGGGAAGATACCATCCGGAAAAAGCTGGAAATTGTCGGATTCCCTCCGGGAGAAGATAACCGAATATGCCAGGGAGGATGCGGCGCGGAACGTTTATATGGGGAACAGGTTCCTTGCCCTGCGGAAAAGCGAAGTCGCCAGGGTTGCACCAGACAGGGCGGCGCTGATAGGGAAGCTCAGCCAGGCCATGTCCTCCGGCAATATGGCGGATATGAGGACGATGCAGGAGGCGGACGAGAGAAGGCTCCGTATCCTGTTCGGTGAACCGTATGAAGCAGAGTTCCAGTCCAAGGGGACGGGCTCCTCCGTCCATGTATACGACGGGAACGGTGACGAGATACTGACCTATACTGCGGGCGTGGGCTGGCATGAGAAGGAGTCGAAAGCGGAGACGGAGGTACACGGAGCCCTGAAAGCAGCCTATTATGCTGCGTTCCGGGCGGCAAGGAAGGAGATCAATGCTGGCGGCGGTGCTGCCGGGATGGAGGTTCCGGGCGGCTTTGACGCGAGGGCGTAAGCAGGAAATCCGCTAGTACTATTTTGCGGTCCAACACATGAACAAACCTATGAAAGCTGACGACAGCTTTGCAAATCATCATGAAAAGGAGCAGATTTATGAAAAGTAAAAAAACGATTGTATGTGCATTGATTCTTATATTCGGTCTGGCCGGATGCGGCGGCATCGGTATGCTCAGTCAATATGATACGGACGGAATGGGGTATATCGCATATGCAGACATTGATACAGTTTGCGATAGCCCCGGACTAACCGCAGCCGGAGCAGATTTTCTGCTTTCCATGGAAGAACATCTTTTGCTCTCTTTTGTGGTCGACAGCAGCATTGAAATTACAGAGGAACTGGGGGAGTACGATCATTTGATTATGACGAATCCTCAATGGGTAGAGCGATTTGGTGATCCTGACAGGTTAGAACCAGTGGAATATGATAGTCTATCAGACAGTATGCGGGGATTTTTGGACGAACAGATGCCGATCTTGACTGCTGACGGAAGTGTACTGCCCGACGGGGTTGGATTATACCAATATGTAAACGGGAAATTACTGGCATTTCCGGTAAACGTAACCTTAGGGGGGGCAGAGCCGATAGAAGCAAAAAACCCATTGATTATCCTGGTGGATGAGCCTGCGCTGGCACTAAAAGCGAACAGCTGTATGCTGCCGCTGACATCAAGCGGAAATATTCTGTTTACGGACAACGAAGAATTGCAGGCTGCCTTTGAGGCCAGCGGCCTTACAGATTATGGGACTGTCCGGGAACTGGAGAAATGAAGTGGGATTTCGATTTCGCTTATAAGGCACTGAGAGCCCGCCGGCAAATTGCCGGCGGGCTTTTTGGACTACGGCGGATAAGCGGCTCAAATCCGATGTGAAGGAGCAGGCGCAGGCCGGTGCGGATCTGGATTTGCAGGGGAAAAACGGAAAAATAAATTGCTTAAAAGGCATAAATATGCCATAATATAACTGACAGGGCTAAAGCGGGCTGAAAGGAAACACATATGGGTGAAAAATTAAAATACCCGGTGCTGTTGGTTCATGGTATGGGGTACAGGGATAGCAAATACATCAATTATTGGGGAAGGATTCCGGCAAAATTAGAGGAAAACGGCTGTAAGGTGTATTATGGAAATCAGGACAGCAACGGGACAGTTGAGTCAAATGGTGCGTTCCTGGCTGATAAAATAAGGGAAATCATAGAGGAAACGGGGGCGGCAAAGCTCAATGTGATCGCACATTCCAAAGGAGGTCTCGATATAAGATACGCGATTTCCTCATTGAAGATGTCCGGGTACATTGCTTCCCTTACAACGATCAGTACCCCGCACCACGGCTCCCTGACCGTGGATAAGCTGCTGCGGCTGCCTGCGTTCATGATAAAATTTGTGGCGTGCTGCGGGGATGTCTGGCTGAGGATCTGCGGAGACAGAAATCCCAATACATATGAGGTCTTTAAAACCTTTACAACCGAGGCGGCGGAGGCTTTTAACCGCAATAACCCGGATGAACCCGGCGTGTATTATCAGAGTTATGCATTTATCATGAAGCACGTCTGGAGTGACCTGTTTATGCTTGTGCCCGGCACCGTGGTGAAGCTCTTTGAAGGCCCGAACGACGGCCTGCTCACGCCGAGGGCTGTCATGTGGACGAACTTCCGCGGCATCGTCACCGGCAACTCAGGCAGAGGAGTATCGCATTGCGACGAGGTGGATATGCGGAGGAGGAAATTGACGAATAAGCAGGGCGGGGGAATCAGCGATATCACGGATTTTTATATAGGTATCATTCATGATTTGCGGGAAAGGGGATTTTAAGTTAAAACGTAAAATAGGGATTCCCAAAATCCTTCACATATGCTATAATGAATTTTACGACATACTGTGTGTCTAGTACATCATTTGAATTAATGGGGGAACCAAGGATGGATAAGGTTCAAATGCCGAAGGGCGGAAAGAAAAGAAGAAACATCAGTATTGGATTGAAGGTGGGCTTTATAGTGGTACTTTTGGAGGTGGTATCCGTCATTGTGGCGGTGACCATCAGTATCACCATGTACAATGCCCTGGTCACTAAGATGCAGACAGTGCGCTGCACCAATGGCACGAACATGCTGGCCCGGGAACTTGGCCGGATGTCCGATGGCGCGGAAGAGGATCTGAACGGGCTGCTGGACGATCTGAAGGCCAACATGGGCTGTGAGTTTACCATTTTTGATTGGGATACCCGGGCCTACAGCACCGTGGTACATGACGGGGAGCGCGTGGTGGGTACCAAGCTGTCTCCGGAGTTGGTTAAAATCGTACTGGAACAGGGACAGTCCTATGTGGGGGAGACGAGTCTCAACGGGATTACCTATCTGTGTTCCTATGTCCCCACCAGGGGGGAAGACGGGAAAATCAACGGGCTGATCTTTGCCGGGATTTCACGTCAGGAGGCCAAGCAGGAGAGTACCCATGTCATTGAGTGGGCTGCTGCTGCCAGTGTGATTATCGTCGTTGTCAGCGTCCTGCTCCTCGCTTTATATCTTGGGAAGAGGGTCTCGGTTCCTCTGGGCGAGATCACCCGTGTGGCCCAGCGCCTGGAGGAGGGTGACCTGGGGCTGGAGAGCGGCAACGAAATCCGGATTAAAGTTCATTCCAACGATGAGATCGGGGAATTGGGCCGGATCTTTGAGAAGACCATCGCCCGCCTGAAAGCATATATCGGCGAGATTGCCGAAGTGCTTGGCTCTATTGCCGAAAGCGACCTGACCCGGGGAGTGGTACAGGATTATATGGGCGACTTCCAGTCCATCAAGAGATCCCTGGACAGCATATTGACTGCGTTGAACAGCACCATGGGACAGATTGTCACCAGCGCAGGCCAGGTCTCCACCGGTTCCGGCCAGGTGGCCAGCAGCGCACAGGCCCTGGCCCAGGGCGCAACGCAGCAGGCCAGCGCCGTGGAGCAGATTTCCGCCACCATCACTGACATATCAGAGAGGGCCAGGCAGACTTCCGAAGCCGCCGCAGAGGTGGGGAGTTATGTCAATCAGGCAGGTGCCCAGTTAGGGACTTGTACGGATTGTGTCAAGGAACTGAATGAGGCGATGAAGAGCATCTCCAGTTCTTCCAAGGAGATCAGTACGATCATCGCCACCATCGAGAACATCGCTTTCCAGATCAATATCCTGGCGCTGACCGCAGCCGTGGAGGCTGCCCGGGCCGGTGAGGCGGGCAAGGGGTTTGCAGTGGT
>CAMWSA010000180.1 GCA_947176785.1 uncultured Lachnospiraceae bacterium | reverse complement strand
ATATATGTCTTGTCCCCTGCTCCCCCGGACAACAGCGCAACCCTGACACTGGTATCCACCTCCTACGGAAACCAGCTGGAACAGACCGCCGCCGCCATATTTTCCATGAAAAATCCCGGTGTCCGTATAGAATTCTCCGGCGTGGAATCCTCCGGAGCCAAAAACTGGGATGAGGCCCAGGCATACGCCAACAACCTGATCAACCGTATTGTGGCCGGCGATGCCCCTGACATGTTCATCGTCTCTGCTCAAAACATGCAGATCCTCTATGAAAAAGATGCGCTGGCCGACCTGTCCGGCAGCATTCCTCCGGAGACACGGGCGCAGGTGTTTGACTGCATATGGAATGCGGGAACCATCGACGGCAAACTGATGGGGCTTACTACCAGCCTGAATTCCTCCGGTATCCTGGTCTCCGACGAAATATGGCCCCATGACACCTGGACGCTGGAGGACATTCTGTCGCTGGCGGAGGATGCGCCGGAAGATACGCTGAAGGGACTCATCCCGGTTTCAGGCTACAACCCCCAGGCGTCGGATGTATTGTACTGGCTTGCGCTCAGAGATATTGATTCCTCTCTGGTAGACAGGGCGTCCGGGACCTGCCACTTTGACAGTGAGATATTCCGCAGGCTTTTGGAATACGCCAAAAACACCCCTGTCCCGGAGCCCAACCCGGCCAGCCAGAATCCGGCCCCCGCCCGTGCGGTCAGAGACGGGGAATATCTGGCTTATGCCTGCGATGTGTATAGTTTTACCGATTTCAGCTACAAAATGTCCCTTTTCCCGGATAACTACCACTGGGTGGGCGTCCCAACCAGGGGCAAAAGCGGCAACCTGGTAACGACCGGTTATTTTCTGGTAGTCAGTAAGGACACGGAAAACATGGACTTGATCAGGGAGTTCCTGCCTACCCTCTACGACTATGCCCTGGCGTCCCAATACCCCTGGAACTGCCTGCGCCGGGATGTGCTGCGGGAACGCATTATTGTCCCCTCCTGGGGTTCCGGCCCACAGTTCAACATGGGGGAAGGACAATATCTGATACTGGATGGAAGACCGGATGGCACTTCCTATGCGGAGGACTATATTGCTTTTCTGGACAGCTGCGTCCCTCCACCATCCGATGACGGTGTCATAGCGAATATTGTGCTGGAGGAAACAGCGCCATACTTCGCCGGGGACAAGGACATGGACACGGTTATCGGCATTATCCAGAGCAGGGTACAGCTGTATCTGGATGAAAACGGCACCTGAACTGCCCGGACGAGAACGCCGGAATCGCCGAGGGGGAATTGGAAAACCTTAACGTTCCTCCGTATGGTACCGCCCGGGTAGTTACGGGATTTATAATTTTAACCTTTTTACACCTTAATCATAATAGGCGATTGCGAAACGCCCTTTCCGGGAACAGTGGATGGGCAATATATACAAAATAGGGGCGACTTGCCGCTGCATGAAGCAAATTTGTGGAACAAATTTACTTCCAGGCCCGTTATTGTATATTTTGACCAGCCACGTCACTTGCGGGGAACGTTTCGCAATTGCCTGGGATTTATAAGCAGAAAAGGAGTTGCTGCAATATAGAAGATGATTCCCTTCCATATTGCGGCAACTCTCTTTTGTCCTATCCTCCCGACCGATTAGATTTGAAAAATCTTAGCGGCCGTCCGTATAATATGAATACATCCTTAGTTGTTGATCAGCTTGTCCTCCTCGTTGTTCCAGCTGTAGAGCTTGCGGATCTCTTCGCCAACCTTTTCTGCGGGATGCTCGCTGGCCAGCTTTCTCATAGCCTTAAAGTGAACCTGTCTGCCTGCGGGAGACATATCCAGCAGGAACTCCTTGGCAAAGGTGCCGTCCTGGATATCACTCAGGATCTTCTTCATGGCCTTCTTGGTCTCCTCGGTCACGATCTTGGGGCCGGTGACATAATCGCCGTACTCGGCAGTGTTGGAGATGGAATATCTCATGCCCGCAAAGCCGCTCTGATAGATCAGATCCACGATCAGCTTCATCTCATGGATACACTCAAAATAAGCGTTTCTCTCGTCATAACCGGCTTCCACCAGCGTCTCAAAACCCGCCTGCATCAGCGCGCATACGCCGCCGCACAGCACGGCCTGCTCACCGAACAGGTCGGTCTCGGTCTCAGTGCGGAAGGTGGTCTCCAGCACGCCGGCTCTTGCGCCGCCAATGCCCAGCGCATAAGCCAGGGCCAGATCCTGTGCCTTGCCGGTGGCATCCTGCTCCACGGCGATCAGGCAGGGAACGCCCTTGCCCTCCTGATACTCGCTTCTCACGGTATGGCCGGGGCCCTTGGGTGCGATCATGGTCACATCCACATCCGCAGGGGGCACGATGCAGCCGAAATGAATATTGAAGCCATGGGCGAACATCAGCATATTACCGGCCTCCAGGTTGGGCTCGATATCCTTCTTGTACAGATCAGCCTGCTTCTCATCATTGATCAGGATCATGATGATGTCGGCCTTCTTAGCGGCCTCTGCGGCAGTAAACACCTCAAAGCCCTGCTTTACAGCCTTGTCCCAGGACCTGGAGCCCTCGTACAGGCCGATGATAACATTGCAGCCGGACTCCTTCAGGTTCAGCGCATGGGCATGACCCTGGCTGCCGTAGCCGATAATCGCGATTGTCTTGCCCTCTAACAGAGACAGGTTACAATCTTCCTGATAAAAAATCTTTGCCATCTTCTTTTCCTCCATTATGTTAAAATAGTTTATAACTGATAGGTTGTTGTCCCTAGAGCTAACTCATTTACCCCCAAACGGGTCACGCACCAATGGCAGACGTCTGCCCCATGGCTGGATGCCGCCCGCAGGGACATTATGCGTTGACGCAGACAGCGTTTTCACTTTCCAGATGGGTCACATTGTCCATCCCCCTGCCCAGCCCGGCGATGCCTGTCCTGGCCAATTCCAGGATCTCATAGCCCTCCAGCAGATTGATAAATGCCTCTATCTTGGCCTGGTTGCCGGTAAGTTCTATGATCAGGCTGTCCTTGGACACATCAACGATATTGGCCCGGAAAATATCCGCCACGGCAATGATCCCCTGGCGCTGTTGCGGGTCCGCCTTGACCTTGATCAGGGCCAGTTCCCGGTAGACGCTCTCCTCGGGCTTCAGTTCCCTGATATTGCGCACATCCACCAGCTTGCCCACCTGCTTCTCAATCTGTTCCAGAATCTCATCATCCCCATAGGTCACGATCGTAACCCGGGAAAACCGTGGATCTGCGGTCACGCCTGCCGTAATGCTCTCAATATTGTATCCCCTGCGGGAAAACAGGCCGGATATGCGGCTCAACACACCGGACGTATTATCTGCCAACAACTGAAATACTCTCTTCTGCATTATAGTTACCTCTTCCCTGCTCAACCTGGAGTTATATTTTGTATACCTTGCCCAGTCCCCGTGTGTACAGAAAGGGAATTGTGCAATCGACTTTGCATTCCATATGGAATAGTTTGTTCTACATTTTAGCAAGATAAAGTGTGAATGTCAACCCCATTTTAAGTTCCCCTGTTCCCGCTAATCATCATTCTCACTGCATTTTGCCAGGGCCAGCGTTCCGGTGCGGGCCACCTCCGCAATGCTGATGGACTGCAGCATGGTCAGCAAAAGCCTGGTTCGGTCCGGGGTATCACAGATCTGGATCATCATGAAGTGTTTGGACATATCCACGATCTCCGCCCGCAAAATTTCACAGATCTCCGTGATTTCCCGGCGGTTCCCCTTGTTGTGGCGCACCTTTACCAGCATCAGTTCCCGGCTGATACTCTGGGTTTCGTCAAAGGTCTTGACCTTGATCACGTCAAGCTTTTTGTTCAGCTGCTTTTCGATCTGTTCGATGGTGCGCTCATCCCCGCTGCTGACGATGGTCATGCAGGATATCTCCGGGTCATCGGTCTCCCCCACTGTCAGGGAGTCAATATTAAAACATCTTCTGGCGAAAAGCCCGGCCACCTTGCCCAGTACGCCGGAACGGTTCTCCACCAGAACGGAATATATTCTCTTTCTCATATTCATCCGCCCCCCTACTTCACCAAATCCATGGGATCAATCAGGCACTCCAATAGCACGGAGGTATCCTCCTTTAAAAATGCATCCAGCACTGCCTCCGCCCGGTCCATATTTTCCAGCAGCTGGTACTGCATGTCATAAGCCGCCGCAATCTTGTCCAGCATGGGACTGCCGGAGAGGTCCACCACTGAGTAGTTGTCCCTATAGGTGTAGTGCTGGTACTCCCGAACCATCCCCAGGTAGCCGTTTTTCAGCACAATGATTTTTACCGGGATATCGTATTGGCGCATGGTGGCCAGTTCCATCATGGACATCTGGAAAGAACCGTCACCGCACACGGCGATGACCTGACGGCTTTTGTCCGCCAGCTTGGCTCCCATGGCAGCCGGAATCGAGTAGCCCATGGTGCCCATGCCGCCGGAGGTGAGAAACCGGCCTTCCTTTACAATATGATAGCCGCAGGACCAGATCTGGTTCTGCCCCACATCCGCCACATACACCGCATCGGAGGTCATCTTCTCGGAGAGCCGGGTAATAAAGGCCGCCGGGTCCACATAGGCCGGATTGGGATTCCGCCTTGCCACCAGGGTTTGTCGGTATTCTTCCAATGTACGAATCCACTCCTCATGCTCGCAGGCGAACTCCTCCCTGGCAAAATCCTGGAAAATATGCTTTACATCGCCCACCAGGGGTATGGTGGGGCCTGCATTTTTGCCGATTTCCGCAGGATCCACATCAATGTGTACCAGTACCTTGTTCCTGGTGATCAGGTCAGGCTGGCTCACCGCCCGGTCCGCCACCCTGGCCCCGGCCATAATCAGCAGGTCCGACTCGTTCATGGCCCTGTTGGCGCAGGCTTTGCCGTGGTTGCCCACCATGCCGAAGTACAGGGGATGCTCCGTGGGCATAACGCTGATGCCCATCATGGTGGACACCACCGGAATCCGGTATTTTTCCACGAATCCACGCAGATCGTCCCTGGCCTCGCTGAGAAGCACGCCGCCGCCCACGCAGATGATGGGGCGCTTCGCCTTCTCCAGTTCTTTGATTACCTTTTTGATCTGTACCGCATGTCCCTTGACCGTAGGCTTGTAGGTGCGCATGCTGACCTCCTCCGGATATTGGAACCTGCTGACGGGCGCATTCTGGATATCTATGGGAATATCAATCAGCACAGGGCCTCTGCGGCCTGTGTTGGCGATGTGGAAGGCCTCCCTGAAAATCCGGGGAATATCGCCCACATTCTTGACCAGATAGCTGTATTTGACAAAGGATTCCACGGCACCGGTGATATCCGCTTCCTGGAAGGAATCACTGCCCAGCAGTTCCGTATGTACCTGCCCGGTGATGCACACCAGGGGAATGCTGTCCGCAAAGGCAGTGGCGATGCCTGTGATCACATTGGTGGCACCGGGGCCGCTGGTGACGGCGCAGACACCGGGCTTACCCGTGATCCGGGCCATACCGCTGGCCGCATGGGCAGCGTTCTGCTCCGTGCGGATCAGGATGGTCTGAATCTCCGACTGCAGGATACTGTTGTAGAAGGGGCAGATGGCTACACCGGGATAACCGAACACATATTTTACGCCCTCTTCTTCCAGACATTTGATTATGGCATCTGCACCTATCATGAAAAACCTCCTAAAATAAATTTCTACATATCCCCTGCCGGTACGCAGGAGCGATAATCGACTTCCGAATGCCCAGGCAGACCGAAGGCTCATGATCTGAGGCATCCGGCGGCATATCCCCAGTCAGGGGATATGCTGCCGGGCGTTTCCGCTTACTGTTCTGCCTGTTTTATACCCACGAGCGGTTCGGTTTTCCCTTCTGCCCGTCATATACTGCCTGCTTATTGCAGCATGCCGGAATTTGAAAAACTTAGTGTTCGTTAGTATAACACAGGGAATTGTGATATACAAGTCAAAGATTTAACCTCATTCCGCCCAAGTCTGCCATTCCAGCATGCTGGAAATAGGCGATAAAGCCTGCTTCTACACAGGTTTGTAACCTGTCCTTCCCTGGCCGTCAGACATATCTATGCTTCGTTGTTCATCATCCCCAGCAGCCGCCGGGCCAGCTTCACCGCCTCTGCCGCATCTTTGGAATAGCCGTCCGCATGAATCTCGTCTGCGTATTCCTGCGTAATCACAGCCCCTCCGATCATGATTTTGGCGGTGAGCCCCTCCTGCCTGGCCAAAGCTACCACCTCCCGCATCCGTTGCATGGTGGTGGTCATGAGAGCCGACAGGGCGATGATGTCCGCATGATGTTCCCGTGCCGCCTGGACGATGGTCTCCTTTGGCACATCCTTGCCCAGGTCAAGCACTTTGAAACCATAGTTTTTCAGCATCAGCGCCACCAGGTTCTTGCCGATATCATGGATATCCCCCTCCACAGTGGCGATTACAATCACTGGCATGGATTCCGTGTCCTGGTCCTTCAGCAGATGGGGCTCCAACACCTCGATGGCATTTTTCATGGCCTCTGCGCTGGCAATCAGCTGGGGCAGAAAATATTTCTTCTGCTCGAACAGATCTCCCACTCTGCCTATGGCCGGCAGCAGCCCCTCGTTCAGCAGTCTGCCGGGGTCCTCCCCCTCGGCAATGGCCTGCGCAGTTATGGCGGCAATGCCGTTTCTGTTTCCCTTTAATACGGCATCCGTGATACGCTCCAAATAGGTTTGAGGCACCTGCGCTGCCTGTGCTTTTCCGCCGGCATCCACCTGCCCGGAATTCACTGGCCCATTGCTCCCATTGCCCTGACCGGCGCTATGGGCAGGGGCAGTGCCTGTCACCGGCTGCAGCCGGGAGGCATAATTGATATACCGCAAATCCGCATCTTTTTTTACTTTCAGCAAATCCGTTGCCAGAGCCCCGCAGACCAGCATCTCCTGGGAGGGGTTGGCGATGGCCATGGTCAGCCCCTCGTAGATGGCCAGCGTTAAAAAGGCTGTGTTCACATAGGGTCTGGCGGGCATACCAAAGGAAATGTTGGACAGGCCGCAGATGGTAGCCAGTCCCTGCGCCTTACAATAGCGGATGGTCTCCAGGGTCTCCAGCCCCGCCTGCCTGTTGGCACCGATGGTCGCCACCAGGCCGTCCACCACGATATCCTCCCTTCGCATACCCAGTTCCAGCGCCCGGGTCACAATGCGGCCAATGATCTGCTTTTTCTCCTCCAGGTCTCTGGGCAGCCCCTCGTCCGACAGGGGCAGCAAAATAAACATAGCCCCATATTTTTGTACAATGGGCAGCAGTCTTTCAAGCTTTTCCGTCTCATAGGACACGGAGTTCACCAACGCCCGGCCAGGGTAATGGCGCAGCGCGGCCTCCAGCACTTCCACATGGCTTGAATCCAGGGACAGGGGCAGACTGGTCACCCCCTGCACCTCCTCCAGCACCTGCAGCATCATGGCTTTCTCGTCAATGCCGCTCATTCCCATATTTACATCCAGGATGGAAGCCCCACAGGCATCCTGTTCCTGGGCAAACTGCAGAACCATATCCATGCAGCCGCTGCGCAGCTGCTCCTGGAGTTTCTTCTTGCCGGTGGGATTGATTCGCTCTCCCACAATCATGAAAGGGTCCTCCAGACCAAAGGCCACCGTC
>CAMWSA010000179.1 GCA_947176785.1 uncultured Lachnospiraceae bacterium | reverse complement strand
CTGCAACATGGGTGTCAAGTTCCTGTACAAATACCTGCACCAGTACCCGGCAGCCGACCAGGACAGCAAGAAGCTGACAGAGAAGATCATCCATGCGGAGGAGACGCTGATCAAGGACCTGCGGGAGTATCTGTAGGCACACGTGATATGTTTTCCAAAAACGGTATAACAACAATTTCCTGCGCAAAGTGGCAAAATGTGGGTGTTGGTTCTGTTTTATCCGGACTGGGTGTACAGAATAAAAGCTTTCAAGAACCGTTGACAACCGGAGAAAAGTTGCTTATACTGAATATCAGGAAGAATCTGGTTGGAAAGGATGTGAGGTCTGATGGGACTTAGCGTTATGGGAGTTGGCGCGATGCCTTATAGTATGGGATACGGCATGAATGGCTCTGTCAGCGGCGCGGCAGGCAGTGTGGCCGGTGCGGATGGGGTGAAGCGTATGCTGCCCGTGGGGGCTGTGGGAACGGTGGACGGCACAAAGGGTGTCGAGGACAGCCGTGCGGCCAAACGGGTAGGGAAGGCGGAGTGCCAGACCTGCAAATCAAGAAAATATAAGGATGGCTCCGACGAGATGGTAAGCTTCAAGTCGGCAACACATATCTCGCCCCAGTCGGCAGGGGCGGCGGTGATGGCCCACGAGCAGGAGCATGTCTCCAATGCCTATAAAAAGGCGGCGCTGAATGACGGCAAAGTATTGCAGGCCAGTGTGCAGCTGCATATGGGAGTGTGTCCGGAATGCGGGCGCAGCTATGTGGCGGGCGGCACCACCAGTACCAAGATCCAATATAATGAGGACAATCCCTATGAAAAGAATGCCAAGTCTCTTCAGGCGGAGGCGTTCAAGGGCAACAATGTGGATGTGGCCGTGTAGCATGGGAAGGGTTGCCGGCATTTAGGCACTTATACTGACGACCGCTTGCACAAAATGGCAAAATTCCGGCGGGAGTTCCGGTTGATTCGGGTTAGGGATGAATCATCGGTTGGGCGTTTACGGCCATGAGCATGGCAGCGGCCTGTTTAGGAAAAGGAATCAGGGTCTATGTGTGACAAAATGTTACATATAGACTCTTTTTGTTAAAATGTATGAACAATTTCTAAATTTTCTTTAAGATTTCCGCTTATTACTTGTGGCAAAAAAAGGAATATGCTAAAATTCACATAAAAGGGAAAAATAAACCTGCAAAGAAAAGGTCAGGAGAACATGCGGAAAGCAAATTAAAAAAATATTTTGCATATAGCCCTTCTGCAAGGAGGGGGAATGGAGGAAAACCAATGAAAAACAGAATGTATTATTTACTTTTGCCGGTGTACCTGTTTGTGGTGGGCTTCGTGCTGATTGTAAACGGGGTATTCACCGGGCAGGTGGCATCCGTAAGTAACCTGGTGATAAACCTGATGTTCCTGCTGCTGATCGGCATCTTGTTTCTGATCTCTTTTACCAGTTTTTTCCGGCTGAACCGTATGACGGATAAACTGCTGAACGAGGCGGACAGGATTTACAAGGCATATGACGGCGGCGACCATAAGCTATGGGAGACCTATCGCACCAGGAGCAAGGTTTTTGAGGACGACGTGCTGGACGAAGCCTTTTACCGTTACCAGAAAAAGATGAACAGCTTTCAAACTAAGCACGGCCTGATGGGACGCTGTGAGATTGAGGATTATCTCAATGAGGACATGCTGAACCAGGTGGGCATGAATTATTACAATTCCGCCATTTCCGGTACCATGACAGGCCTGGGCATCCTGGGTACCTTTATCGGGCTGTCCATCGGTCTGGGCTCTTTTAACGGCAATGATATCTATACCATTTCGGACAATGTGGGGCCGCTGCTGGATGGCATGAAGGTGGCTTTCCACACCTCGGTATATGGCATCCTGTTCTCTCTGGTATTTCAGTTTGCTTACCGCAGCCTGATGGCGGATGCCTACGACAAGCTGCAGGAATTCCTGGCTGCTTTCCGGGAGTGCGTGGAGCCTGCTGTACACAACACGGACGAAAATACCAAGGCCATGCTGGTCTACCAGGCTAATATGGCCAACTCCATGAAGCAGATGACGGAGCTTTTGAAGGGTGAGGCCAGGGATCAGGCGGAGAGCCTGAATCGGATGGCGCAGCGGTTTGCCGCCAGAATGGAGGAGGCACTGGGAGCCGATTTTGACAGACTGGGTTCGACCCTGCAAAAGGCATGCAAGGCCCAGGAGAGTTATGCCGACAATTACCGCAGCATGGCGGAAACCACCAAAGAACTGCTGCTGGCTAACCGTGCCTTGCAGAAGGCGCTGGAGGAGACCATGGACAGGCAGGAGGCTATGGCCGGGCAGCTTAAGGAGCAGGCAGAGCGGATCGATGCCACCTGCACCACCATCAATGAGGAGATCAGCAACCAGCTGTACACTTATGCGGAGACTCATGACATGTAAGGGGATTTGGATATATTATATGAACCACTATTCATGGCCGGATGCCGGGATTTATCCGGAAAATGTTTATGAAGGCAGGAGTATTAAGCGGTTTCTTTGCATACGGCAGTGAGGAAACATGCAGAACTCAATTGGAAAGGGTGTGAGAGAAGGTTGACAAGGAGATATCGAAAGAGAGAGGTATTTGAGGAACCCAGCTATTGGCAGTCCTACTCGGATATGATGGCGGCCCTGCTGCTGATCTTTATCTTAATTATCGCTATTACGCTGGCGATCTATAAACAGAAAACCACGGATTTGGAGCAGACCCAGATCGAACTGAATGCGGCAAAGCAAAAGCTGGACATAGCGTCCGAGGAATTGGAACTGGCCAAGATAGACTTGGACAATTACCGCAGCGAGATAGAGGCGTCCAAGCATGATTTGGAGGATTCCCTGTTAAAGCTCCAGGAGGCTTATGACGCCGCCGCCCTGACACAGGAGCAGCTGGCGGCTGCCTATCTGGAGATTGACGAGGCCAGAGGGGAATTGGAGTCCACCCGGAGTCAGCTGCAGGACATCGTGGGAGTGAGGACGGACATAATCGGGCAGCTGCAATCCAGGTTCAACAATTCCAGCATGAAGGTGGATGCCCGGAACGGCTCCATCAGCTTTTCCTCAGATGTTTTGTTCAAGTATGGCAGCGCTAATCTGACAGATGCCAGCAAGGCCACCTTGACGGAGATTATACCCATGTATCTGGACGTGTTACTGCAGGATCAGTTCCGGGACTATATTGCGGAGATCATTATCGAGGGGCACACGGACACCTCCGGCAGCTATCAGCATAACATGGACCTGTCCTCGGAGCGTGCCAGTTCGGTGGCCAGGTATATATTGGACCCGGCGAACGGTCTCAGCGAGGCGAAGGTCGGGCAGCTGCAGTCCATGCTGACCATCAATGGCCGCTCCTACAGCAGCCCCATCTATGTGGAGGGGACTGGGGAGATCGACATGGCCGCCTCCCGGCGTGTAGAGATCAAATTCCGTTTGAAGGAGGACGAAATGATCCAGAAGATCGCAGAGATTTTGTCCCAGCAGGCAGGGACTGCACAAACCCCGCAGCAGTAGAAGACACGCCTGTCATATTCACTTTATGACAGGCGTGAAAACAGTAAATATGACAGAGTGTGAATAAAATAATGCAGGAAAACGGGGGTTTTTGAGAAAAAGAAAAATGACAGGGACGGATAGGAAAAGGAGCCTTAATTGTCCGGCCTAAAGGATACTGACAGGAATATCCGCAACCTGTAATACGCAGCGTTTCCCCATCAAGACTCCCTGCAAGGTAACCGGAGCATGTGCGGACTGTAAATCCCCGGATACGATCTGCTGCCAGTTCCTGACCACACGCTTTTCCAGACATGTGGGGAGGATTCAAGTGATCCTTGTGGGGGAAAATCTTGGTTTTTAGCTCCTTTTTATTGCATATTTCTTTATAAATTCTTTAGTTTTTCCTTCAGTCGGACTTTAGAAAGGATTGTTATGCTATAGCCGGATGAAAGGAGAATGCACAATGAACATCTTGATCTTAACCGGAAAATTTGGCATGGGGCATTGGAGCGCAGCCCAGTCTCTGCGGCAGCAGCTTATGGGCAGCCGCCCGGACGCATCGGTGGAAGTGGTGGATTTCCCTGCCTATGCCCTGCCAAATCTTTCGGGTGTCCTGTATAAATTTTTTAATCTGATGGTTACCCATGGAAGGCATATCTTTAATCTGTTTTACCGGATCACAGGCAAGGGGCATCCTGACGCCCGTCCGCCCTTTGAGGGGCTGTTTTTGGATCGTCTGGCACAGCTGCTTTCCGAACAGCAGCCTGATGTGGTGATTGCCACACATCCGCTTTGTGCGCAGTTGGTTTCGCGGCTTAAGGAGAAGGCCGGAGAGAGCATGTCCGCCCATATGGAGGAGGGCGAACCGTTGGATCTTCCGCTGATTACATGCGTTACGGATGTGAGTACCCATCCGGAATGGATTAACCGCAACACGGACTGCTATCTGGTGCCCAGCGGAGAGATTCGCCGGAGTATGGAGAGGAAAGGGGTTGATCCCAGCCTGGTATGTGTAACGGGTATACCGGTCAGAGATGAGTTTCGGCATCTGTCCCACCGCAGCGAGGGAAAGGAGCGGGAATTGCTGATTATGGGAGGGGGACTGGGGCTTCTGCCGAAAGATAACGCCTTTTACGATGCTCTGGACAGAATCCCCCATACCCATACCACCATTATTACCGGCCACAACAGGAGGCTTTATGAGCGTCTGCACGGAAGATGGGAAAATATTCAGGTGGAGGGTTATGTGAGCCAGGTGTGGGATTATATGGCGAAGGCGGATTTGATTGTGTCCAAACCCGGCGGTATAACGCTGTTTGAAGCGATTTTTGCCCGGGTCCCCATTCTCTCTTGGCCGCCGGCCTTGCAGAACGAACGCAATAACGCCGGTTGGATGGTAGAAAAGGGTATTGGCTGGGTGGCAGGTTCGGAGAACTGTGCCCGGGAGATTCAGGAGATTTTACTGGATAAGGGGCGTTTAGCGTCTGCGGCCTACCACATGGAATGCCTCAGAAGGCAGCTGCAGGCGGGCACATTGAACCGGATGATGGATGTAATGGCCCGGGAGGGAAGGGTTGTGGCGTGAGGGCCGGGGTATAAGCCCACGTCCCCGGTGTGCGTCAGGTGTTGACGGGGCGTGCATCCGGCCCGGATCAAACGTTAATGTTAAGCCAAACCGGAGAATGGTCGAAGTCAGGTAGGAGATTGGCCGAAGCCAAACCGGAGATTGGTGCATGCCAATCTCCGGATATGTGGAAAAGAGGTGAGTATAATGCAGGGAAAGAAGAAATATCTGGGAGGAATATTCCTGGTGGTTATGATGGCCGTAACGGGAGCGGTACTGTTTCGGGGACAGTCTCTGAACTTGTTGTGGGAGAGCCTGAAGCAGGTAAAAATACCCTTTCTTCTTGGAGGGCTGTCTTTAATGATGGGGTATGTGGGCTGTGAGGCCATGTGTACCCATAGAATAATGAAGCGGCTTGGGCATCAGGTTCCCTACCGGCGCTGCCTCGGATATTCGTTTGTGGGATTTTATGTGAGTTCCATCACGCCTTCCGCCACGGGCGGTCAGCCCGCACAGATCTATTGTATGAGTCAGGACCGGATTCCCACCGCCCATGGGGCGCTGAACATGATGCTGATTGCGGCATGCTATCAGACGGCTACCTTGATCTGGGGAGGAGGCGTATGGCTGTTCTGCCCCAAGGCCGGGGAATTCCAGGGGGGCATGGGCCTGCTGCTGCTTTACGGAGCGGGGGTGATGGTTCTGCTCACTGTTGGGATGGGTATGGTGATGTTCCTGCCCGGGGTATCCCGGCGGATTTGCACGGGGATTTTAAAGCTTCTGGAAACGCTTCACTTGTTGCGCAGACCGGCGGCCATGAAGGAAAAGCTGGAACTTCAGCTGGCGGAGTATGCAAAGGGCGCTGCCTGTATAAAGGCGAATCCCGGATTGGCCTTACAGGTGTTGAGCCTGTGCCTGATCCAGCTGGGAATGCTGTTTTCCGTACCCTGGATGGTCTATCTCGCCTTCGGGCTTCAGGGCAGCAGCTGGATTCAGATAGCAGGACTCCAGGCGCTGCTCACCCTTGCGGTCAGCAATCTGCCCCTGCCGGGTGCAGTGGGGCCTGCGGAGGGCGGATTTGTGGCGGCGTTTACCGCCGTGTTTGGGGCCGGTATGGTCACACCGGCCATGCTGGTTTCCAGAGGCATCAGCTTTTATGCCTTCCTGCTAATCAGCTTCCTGGTCTCCATGGGGGTGCATCTGCGGGTACGCCGCCAGTCCAGGGAACGTGCTTTGCGGGAGATGGCGGCTTCCCGACCGGGAGGCCGGACAAAAGCCATGCGCAGATACCTGCGGACCATGGGGCAGAAGGTCTGAGAGTGTGCCATTTGGTCAGCCAGGGATCCCTTTTCCGTATATACTCTAGGTGATTGAGAAACTCCCTTTCCGGGAACAGTGGATGGGCAATATATACAAAATAAGGGCGATTTGCCACTGCATGAAGCAAATTTGTGAAACAAATTTACTTCCAAGCCTGTTTATATATATTGACCAGCCACGTCACTTGCGGAGTACATTTCGCAAGTGTCAATATATACTCACGAGCGGTTAGATTTTCAATCCTGCACGTCACATGCTGTCTGATTATGCAACAGAGGGCATGCAGGAATTGGAAAATCCTGGCGCTTAATATATACTCACGAGCGGTTAGATTTTCCTTCCTGCCTGGCGCATGTTGCCCGATTACGTGACATGTGCCGGGCAGGAATTAGAAAATCTTAGCGCTCGTCAGTATAGATCCACAGACAGGGAATGAATATAAGAGAGAAAGCAGCCGGGAAAATGCTTTCTCTTTTTTACTGTACATAAATATCTTTTTCCTGTAAAATGAAGGAGAATAACAGGGAGCATAACCTATGTACAAGGAGCGGCAATAGGTATGAAGGATAGAGAGGGCACTAAATTGGTGGTGGGCATTCTAGCCCATGTGGATGCGGGAAAAACTACGTTGGCAGAGGGCATACTGTACCTGACCGGAGGAATCCGTAAGCTGGGACGGGTGGATCATGGGGATGCCTTTCTGGATACCCATGCCCTGGAGAAGGCCAGGGGCATTACAATTTTCTCCAAGCAGGCCCAGATTGGAGTTGACTGCGATGGTCAAACAAGGGAAATCACCCTGTTGGACACACCGGGGCATGTGGATTTCTCCGCTGAGACAGAGCGCACGCTGCAGGTGCTGGATGCGGCAATCCTGGTGATCAGCGGTGCGGACGGGGTGCAGGGGCATGTGGAGACTCTATGGAAACTGCTCAGGCGCTATGAGATACCCACCTATTTGTTCATTAATAAGATGGATCAGCCGGGAACAGATCCGCAGGCGCTGCTTAAGCAGCTGCGGGAGCAGTTGGATGAAAATTGCACGGATTTCAGCGTGGCGGATGTATTTCTGGAAATGGATGACGCAGATATTTTCCCATCGGGTCAATCCAAACCTGCGGGCCGGGAAAACCGGGAGAAAACCGGTCAGCCCTCGCAGGAACAGAGCCGCCGGGGAGAAGCGGGTCAGCCCTCGCAGGAACAGAGCCGCCGGGGAGAAGCGGGTCAGCCCATGCAGGAACAGAGCCGCCGGGGAGAAGCGGGTCAGCCCTCGCAGGAACAGAGCCGC
>CAMWSA010000178.1 GCA_947176785.1 uncultured Lachnospiraceae bacterium | reverse complement strand
CCTCTGTTCTGGCGGATGTCCCGGCATCTGCCCCAGTGAATACCCCGGCCTCTGTTCTGGCGGATGTCCCGGCATCTGCCCCAGTGAATACCCCGGCCTCTGTCCCGGCTGACGCCCCGGCCTCTGTACCGGCGGATACCCGGGCATTGATTTCTGCCACCTCAGAGCCCTCAATCCTCCAGGACAGCTCCTGCCGCTCCAAATCCGTCAGAAGCTGCATGATGGCAGCACTCTCCTCATCTGTTCCCGCCCCTGATTCACTTTTTTCATCAGCCTGCCCTCTTCCCTGCTGCACATACAATGTCTGGGTCACGATAGTGCCCATAGCTGTGTCCACGCAGGACTGCTGCCGGACGGGAGTGGCACCGCAGCCGGACAGCATAAATGCCAGTCCCCAAAAAACAACCCCAGCCGGGATTCGTATGCCTCTTCTTTCCCAAATCTTCTGCTTCATTTTCCCTTTACTTTCTGATATACTGATATTTATGAGCCAGACAGGCTACCCTTTATGCTCACGGCCGGTTAGATCTTCCTTCCTGCTCCCGCATATCGCAGGCTGGCCCGCAATATTGCATCAATCAGTATTTGGAAGTTTTACTTCCAAACTTACCCTGTTCCTGTATAATGCGGGCTGTGCCCGTGTTATTGCGTTAATATGTATTTGGAAGCCCCACTTCCAAATTTGACCTCACGAAAGGAACCCAAATGAATACCTTAACCAAAAGGGCCTGGCTGCTGGCCGGCGGCATTATCGTGTTATTGGGCAGCTGCGTCTCCATCCTGTGGCTGCGACAGGGCAGCCTCCAAAGTTCAGATACCTACACTGCCTACATCTATCAGGATGGCCGCCTTCTGCAAACTATCCCGCTTGGGCCGGTGGCGGAAGCATACCGTTTCACCATAGCTGCCACCGATGGAGGATACAACAGTATAGAGGTCTCCCCGGGAGGAATTGCCATTGTTGAGGCGGACTGCCCGGACCGGATCTGCGTCCTGCAGGGCCGTCTCTCCGATTCCCTGCTGCCCATCATCTGCCTCCCCCATCGGCTGGTGATTGAGTTAAGGCCGGACGGCTCCGCCTCCCCTGACGCTTCCCCGGATGCCGTCGCATACTGAATGAATAATACCACAATCTGCTAAACTGCGCAATATTGATAAGGAGAACTCATGCATACACGCAAACTCACTATCCTGGCCCTGTTTGCAACCCTGGCCCTGGCAATATATTCTGTGGAAAGCATGCTGCCTCCCCTGGTGCCCCTTCCCGGCATCAAGCTGGGGCTTGCCAATATCGTCACTCTGTTGCTGCTCCAGCTCTATGATGCCAGGGATGCCGCACTGGTGCTGCTGGCCCGCATCCTGCTGTCCTCCCTGCTCTTCGGACAGGCCATGAGCCTGTTGTACAGCCTCTGCGGCGGGCTGCTCTGCTTTGCCGCCATGACCCTCGCCAGTCGTCTGCTGCACAGACGCTTTCCGGAACTGACCAGCATACTGGGGGGCATTTTCCACAATGTGGGACAGATTATGGCGGCACTGCTGATCACGGCGGTACCGGCAGTCCTGGCCTATCTGCCCTATCTGCTGATCAGCGGCATCGTCACCGGGCTTTTCACCGGGCTATGCGCCCGCTTTGCCCTGCACTGCCTGCGGCGGCTCCCGCCCTTCCGATGAACCTGCCTTTTCTGCACATGGAATATTCCCTGCCGATACATTGCGGATTTTTATATAGGATACGACTTACGTTTTCGTCTTTTACCCCTTTATCGTTCTCAACCATCTCACACTAACCTGCACGGCACAGGCTGCATAATCGGGCAGCCTGTGCCGTGCAGGAAGGAAGCTCTAATCGGCTGTGTGTATAATCTCCTTGCCGGAAGTAAGCCTGGCATACAACTGCCCCATGGTAAGCCCCAACACCGGATGCCGCACCCAGGATGCAATCTCCGCCATGGGCCCCAACACGAAATCCCGGTTCTGCATGTCCACATGGGGAATGATCAATTCCTCTGACTCCATCACCAGATCGTCAAACAGCAAAATATCCAGATCCAGTGTGCGAGGCCCCCAGTGTACTTCCCTTTTTCGGTCCGCACGCTGTTCCACCTCATGCAGATAATCCAGCAGTTCCCGGGGGGTTAGCAGCGTTTGTATCTCCATGACCCCATTCAAAAAATCCTCCTGCTCTATCCCGCCATAGGGCGCAGTCTGCCGCCAGGAAGACACCTTCTTCAGCCTGATATCCTTCCGCTCCCGCATGGCGTCCACGCCCGTCTGCAAATATTTTTTACGATCCCCCATATTGGAGCCCAGAGCCACATACACATGATGCCAGCCCCGGTGAAGCCTGACAGACACACTCCCAAAGGGCAGCCCGATGGGAGCCTGGGGCTTGCGGATTTCCACATCCAACGCCTGTACCAGGGGGTATCGCAGCAGGATCTGCTCCGCCACCGTCTCCGCCACCGTCTCTATCAGGTCATAGGTGTGCCCCTGCATCCATGTTGCCACCAGATGGCACACCTCCCCATAATGGGTAGACAGAGTCAGTTCATCCTGCTTCCCGGCCTGTCGGGTGTCCGTATACAGCACCAGATTCACATAAAAAAGCTGTCCCTTTTTCTTTTCCTCCGGGAAAACCCCGTGGTGGGCATAAACCTCCAGATCGTCAATACGGATCTCATCCCACTCTTTCCTTTTCCCCATTTTCCTGTCCTCCTGATAAAACCGCATCTTCCCTGCCGGCCCCAGTCCCGGGGGATGGGCATCCGGCCGCTTCCGGGCCGGACATTCATCCTTTCCCGGCAGTACCATTCTCCCTCTATACAGACGAACGATCCGATTTTTCTTCCTGCCCGGAACATTTTTCCGATTACGCAGCATGTTCCGGGCAGGAATCGAAAAAGCTTAACGTTCGTCAGCAGAAATGTCCGGCTTCTTCTCTCTCAAAATCGCCTGGGCCATGCGGATGGCCCGCACATTCTCTTTCACATCATGCACCCGGACAAAGGCACAGCCCTTCAGCATTCCCATCACCGTAGTCACCAATGTGCCCTCCAGCCGCTCCGTCACCGGCAAATCCAGGGTCAGGCCCACCACGGACTTACGGCTGGTCCCCAACAGCACCGGGCAGCCCAGTGCCTGCAGGGACTCCAGATGGTGGATAATGCTCAGATTCTGCTCATAGCTCTTTGCAAAGCCCACGCCGGGGTCCAATATAATCCGATCCTTTCCGATGCCTGCCCTTTTGGCCAACTCCAAAGCTTCCGCCAGATCAGCCACCACATCCTCCAGGAAATTGCCGTAGCCATATCTGTTGGCGTCCTGTTGCCCTATGGCGGCAGAATTGCCGTCTCCGCCCAAAGCGGCATTGCCGTTGCCCTGCCCTGTGGCGGTAGAGCCAGTTCTTTGCCCCGCCGCTTTAGAGCCAGTCCCCTGCCCCGCCGCTTTGCGGTTGTGCATCAGGCAGCAGGCCACACCATAGTCTGCGATCACCCGGGCCATCCGGGCATCCCATTTCAATCCCCAGATATCATTGATCAGATCCACACCGGCGGCAATCCCCGCCTCCGCCACCTGGCTCTTATAAGTGTCCAGGGAGACAGGTACCTCAAAACGGGCCTTCACCGCCTCGATATAAGGCATTACCCGCTCCAGTTCCTCCGAAGCCGACATGCTGTAATCGGACCCTGGCCTGGTGGACTCGCCGCCGATGTCCAGAATATCCATGCCCTCCGCCAGCATCTCCTCCACATGCTTCATGGCCCGGTCCATGCTGTTCCACTTTCCCCCGTCGGAAAAAGAATCCGGGGTCACGTTCAGTATGCCCATCACATAAGTCCCGTTTTCCACGTCAAATTCCCTGCTGCCAATTCTCATATGCTGTCTGCTCCTTCCCTCGGCTAATTGCCGCGTCCTTTCTCATATACCATCGGGCTCCCCCTTTCCCATGCACTCTCTACCAGGAAATCTTCTGATTTTTCCTGTCTTCTTTCCAGCTGCACTGCCCGTTGGCCTTGCAGGCGAAACAGGCCCTGCTGGCCTTGTCCGCACGGTACAATATACCGGCCAGATCCTGCCTTTGAGCGGTGTCGCTGTCCCGGTGCAGCCCAATGGCCTCTGCGATCTCCCGGATTTCCTCCGGGCCATATCCACAGTCCGCCAGGATATCCGGCGCAATCCGGGCGCTGGCAATCTCGTGGGGCGTGCCTGCCTTATACTGCTCATGCCGCCCGATATCGTGCAGCAGCGCCGCCCCATAGATCATGCCCTGGGAAAGCCCCAGCCTCTCCTGAAGGTTGAGAATCATGGCAATCCGGGCCACATCCAGAAAATGCGCCATATCATGACGGCAGAAAATCCGCTCCTTCTCCGC
This sequence comes from uncultured Lachnospiraceae bacterium, assembly GCA_947176785.1. GTDB lineage: Bacteria > Bacillota > Clostridia > Lachnospirales > Lachnospiraceae > Acetatifactor. The sequence continues at coordinate 3,323 of CAMWSA010000178.1, read as the reverse complement.
CGCCTCATTTTCCCGCATATGCCGCCGGAATGCCTCATGCTGCAATATCCTGTCCACTCGTTCCATCCAGTCTCATCTCCAAAAAGGTGCGGTGAAATCGCCAATGCCCTACAGCTGCATCATACGGTATACCTGCTCCTGCAGCGCACTGTCCTCAAACACGCCCCGCACTGCCATGGTCACGGTGCTGCTGCCGGGCTTTTTGATCCCCCGCATGGTCATGCACATATGCTCCGCCTCCAGAATCACCATGACGCCTCCGGGCTGCAAATGCTCCATAATGGCATCCGCAATCTGTCCCGTCATCTGCTCCTGGATCTGGAGTCTGCGGGCGTAGACCTCCACCGTCCGGGCCAGCTTGCTCAGCCCCACCACCTTGCCCCTGGGCAGATAAGCGATATGCGCCTTGCCGTAAAAGGGCATCAGATGATGTTCACAGGTGGAGTAAAAGGTGATATCCCTCTCCAGCACAATGCCCGCGCTGTCCGCAGCAAACACCTTGGACAGATGTTCCCCGGCCGTCTCCTCCATGCCGCCAAAAATCTCCTCATACATCCGGGCCACCCGGCCCGGGGTATCCGCCAGCCCATCCCTGGACGGGTCCTCGCCGATCCCCTCCAGCAGCAGCCGCACGCCCTGCTTTATCTTCTCCTGATCTATCATGTCCACCAGTCCTTTCCCGGCAGTCAGGCTTTTCCCATTTTCCTCCCTGCCCTTGGTTGGCCTTTGCCATGGGCAAGCTCTCCCCACAGCCGGCTTTCCTCACTTTTTCTTCTTTTTCTCCCGCTCTCCCATTATCTCCATAAGCCGTCCCAGATAGGACAGGGAGCCAAACGCCAGAATTACGTCCTCCCTGCCTGCCAGCAGATGGCTGATCTCCACAGCCTCCTCCAGGCTGTCCACGGCAGTCACCCGGGGATGCGCCTTCGCCACCTCCCGGGCCAGTTCACAGCTGCCCATGGCCCTGGGATTGCCCGGCGGTGCCACGGTGAGAATCTGGTCCGCATAACGGGCCGTAATCTCTATGATCTTCTCATACTCCTTGTCCTTCAATATTCCCATTATATAGATAATCCGCTTATTTGTAAAATAAAATTCAATGGACTGGGCCAGTTTTTTTGCGGCGTCCTCGTTGTGCGCCCCGTCCGCCACAAACAGGGGTTTCCTGCCCAGGACGGTAAAACGCCCCGGCCACCGGGTATCCAAAAGCCCCTGCCGCAGAGCCTTTTCCGGGATGTCAAGGCCGCACTCCCCCAATGCGCGGCACACCTCGACAGCCAGCACCGCATTGCCGATCTGATATTTTCCCGCCAGGCTGATCTCCAGGGCTTTCATGCCGTCATAGTCAAATCGCTGCCTCTCCAGGCCATAACGCACCCTCTTTGCCTTTTCCCCGTCTGCCACAGTCAGGGGGATGCGCTGCCGCTGCGCCTGTGCCCGGATCACCTCCATGGCCTCCGGCTCCTGCACTGCGGACACGGCCCTGCAGCCCGGCTTCAGTATTCCCGCTTTCTCCCCTGCAATGGCCCCCAGCGTATTCCCCAGATACTGCATATGATCCATACTGACAGAAGTCAGCACAGCCACCAGTGTATTGCGGATCACATTGGTGGCATCCAGCCTTCCCCCCATGCCGGTCTCCAGGACCACCAAGTCACACTCTTTTTGACTGAAATATAAAAATCCCAGGGCCGTCTCCACCTCAAAGGGGGTGGGATGTGGCATCCCCTCCGCCACCATGGCGCCGCAGACCCGGCGCAGTTCCTCCACCAGCCCGCACAGTTCCTTTTGGGTGATCATCCGGCCATTGATCTGAAACCGTTCCCGGTATTCCTGCACCGCCGGGGATATGTACCGCCCCACCCTGTATCCGGCGCGCAGGGCCGCCGTGGACACATAGGCCAGCACCGAGCCCTTGCCGTTGGTGCCGGCGATATGGACAAACCGCAGCCGGTCCTGGGGGTTATCAAGCCGCCGGCATAGCTCCCGAATCGAACCAAGCCCCGGCACAATACCATAATTATTTAAAGAATCCATATAATCCAGCGCTTCCTGATATCTCATCCCAGTCTCCTTTCACACAGGGCACCGTCCGGCGGTTGCGAAAATCCCTTTCCGGGAACAGTGGATGGGTTGACCAGCCACGTCACCTGCGGAGAACGTTTCGCAAGTGCCGGACGGAACCGTTGTGTACTTATGCGTTTCCGCCCCGCATTCTTACGCTGACGAGCGCAAAGACTTCCCGATCCCTGCAGCTTGTGACTGCGGGAAGGAAGCTCTGGCCGCTCGCCAATATAGCCATACGCGCCAGCCTGTCTGCATGGCAATTCCCTGCAAATTGGCAGGAAAATGCGGATTTTGGATAATTTGGTTATAAACCGGCTATACTAAACGCACGAACGGTTAGATTTTCCTTCCTGCACGTCACATGCTGTGCAACGCCATATGTCGTTTACCATAATGATAATGTTGGGGCCAAAAGGTCATTAGCAGACAAATTGTGTTCATTATTTCCGAATTGTACCTTGGAATGTTATACTTTCATAGGAATCCCGGAATTTGAGCCTTACACAATTTTGCTGCAATTGACACAATTTCAGTATGGAAGACCTTTTGGCCCTTACATCATAAACAAGCAGTATGAGGCGTACAGGAACCGGAAAATCTTAGCGCTCGTCAGTATAACTACCAATATACGAAAGCAGCCAGAAGCACAGCCGCCGCTTTCGGAAAGGACCGGTATCTTCCATGCATAAATTTTTGAATAATTTCGTCCGCTGCGGCATACTGGGCTGGTGTCTGGAAATCATTTTTACCGCCATAAACAAAATCCGCCGCAGGCAGTTCTCCCTCCAGGGCAATACTTCCGTCTGGATGTTTCCCATCTATGGCTGCGCAGCCCTGCTTACCCCCATATTCCGCTTTATGAAAAATAAACCCCTGCTCGTCCGGGGGCTGACCTACATGTCCATGATTTTCTCCATGGAGTTCATCAGCGGCTCGCTGTTGAGGCGCAAATCCCTCTGCCCCTGGGACTACAGCCGCTCCAAGTGGAACATCGGCCAGGTCATCCGTCTGGACTTCGCCCCCTATTGGTTCGGGGCCGGACTGCTGTTTGAAAAACTGCTGACAAAGCCGGAGGAAGACTAGGAAACCGGCCAGGCTGCCCCTGTTTCCTGCCAGCCCTCACTCCTTTCCGCAAAAAGAAGCAGTAGGTAATTGCGAAACCTCCTTTTACGTAACAGGGATTGGGCAATATATACAAAATAAGGCGACTTGCCACCGCATGAAGCTAATTTGTGAAACAAATTTGCTTCCAAGCC
>CAMWSA010000177.1 GCA_947176785.1 uncultured Lachnospiraceae bacterium | reverse complement strand
CTTAGAATGCCCGCTGAAGCGGGCAGATAGGAGGTAGTGAGAAAAGGGATTTTCACCATCCTGATTAGAATGTCCGCTGAAGCGGGCAGATAGGAGTTAGGGTGAAAAGGGATTTTCACCATTCGGATTTGAGTACACGCTGAAGCGGGTAGATGGGAGTTTGTATGAAATGGGTGAAATTCAGAATCAAGACAATTACCGAGGCGGAGGACATCATTATCAGTTCCCTGTATGACATTGGGCTGGAGGGGGCGCAGATCGAGGACAAGGTGCCGCTGACCGCGCTGGAGAAGGAGCAGATGTTTGTGGATATCCTGCCTGATGAGCAGGAGGACGACGGCATTGCCTACTTGAGCTTTTTTGTGGAAAAGAAGGAGGATGGCAGCCTGGAGGTACAGGGGGAGGCCATGGATGTAGAGTCTCTCCTGGAAAAGGTGGAGCAGGAACTTCAGAATGTCCGCCTGTTTATGGAGATTGGCGAAGGGACTGTCTCGGTGGATGAGACGGAGGATATCGACTGGATCAACAACTGGAAACAGTATTTTCATCAGTTTTATATTGATGACATTTTGGTGATTCCCTCCTGGGAGGATATACAACCCCGGGATCAGGGCAAGACGGTGCTGCACATTGATCCCGGTACGGCTTTCGGCACGGGGATGCATGAGACCACGCAGCTGTGCATCCGGCAGCTGCGTAAGTTTATCACGCCCGAGACCCGTTTGTTGGACGTGGGTACGGGCAGCGGCATCCTGTCTATCCTGTCTCTGATGTTTGGGGCGAAATATGCTCTGGGCACGGATCTGGATGTCTGTGCCGTGGATGCGGTGGCGGACAACTGTCGGTCCAACGGCATTGATCCGACAGATTTTGAACTGCTGATCGGCAACATTATCACGGATAAAATGCTGCAGGAGCGGGTGGGCTATGAAAGCTACGACATTGTGGTGGCCAATATCCTGGCGGATGTGCTGGTACCGCTGACGCCTGTGATCGCCGGCCATTTAAAGCCCGGCGGCATCTATATTACTTCAGGCATCATTGACGACAAGGAGCAGGTGGTGCGGGACGCAGCGGAGGCGGCAGGTTTTGCAATATTGGAAGTGACTTATCAGGGTGAGTGGGTTTCCGTGACCTGCCGGAAGGGTTAGGAGATATTATGTATCAATTCTTTGTGCGGCCGGAACAGATCCAGGGCAGGGAAATCCTGATTCAGGGCAGCGACGTGAATCATATCAGGAATGTGCTGCGTATGCGGCCAGGGGAGGAGTTGTCCGTCAGCAACGGCGTGGACGGCAGGGAGTATCGCTGCCATATTGCGGCGTTCACGGAAGACACCGTACGGTGCGAACTCCGTTTTATCAAGGAGGACGGCGCGGAACTGCCCTCCCGGATATATCTGCTCCAGGGTCTGCCCAAGGCGGACAAGATGGAACTGATTATTCAGAAAGCCGTGGAACTTGGGGCATATCAGATCGTGCCGGTGTCTACCCACAGGTCGGTGGTAAAGCTGGATGAAAAGAAAGCGGCGTCCAGAGTGGCGCGCTGGCAGGCCATCGCTGAGGCGGCGGCCAAGCAGAGCAAAAGAGGCGTAATCCCCCAAGTGGGACAGGTTATGAGCCTGGATCAGGCTCTTGCGCATGTGAAGGATGCGCCGGTGAAACTGATCCCCTATGAGTTGGCGGAGGATATGGGCAGGACCAGGGAGATTCTGGAGCGGCTGGAGCCGGGGCAGGATATAGCGGTATTGATCGGGCCGGAGGGCGGTTTTGAGGAGAGTGAGGTTACGGCTGCCGTGGCAGCAGGGGCAATACCTATCACGCTGGGACGGCGGATTCTACGGACGGAGACGGCGGGCATGAGCGTACTGTCCTGGCTGATGTACCTGCTGGAGAATGGCTGAAAGAGTAAGATTTCCACGGATTACATGTCGCAGGGGGCGCGGGGCGATTATCATCCATCCGGGGCATATACAAAAAATTGCGTTCCGGTGCCCCATGCGGGCATACGCGCAGGCGCAGCACGGAGCCGAGGTGCATATGATAGTTTATAGAAACCAGTAGCTTTGTAAGTCCGTCCTCAACAGGGGACGGAGAGGGGAGAAATCAATGGAAGTATATTTAGATAATTCCGCAACCACAAGGGCGCTCCCCCAGGTGGCGGAACTGGTTACGAAGATTTCCTGTGAGGAGTATGGCAACCCCTCCAGCATGCACCGTAAGGGTGTGGAGGCGGAGCAATATCTGCGCTATGCCAGGGAGACGCTGGCAGGCATATTGAAGGTGCAGGCGAAGGAGATTTTCTTTACCTCCGGAGGTACGGAGGCGGACAATCTGGCGTTGATCGGGTGCGCCATGGCGGGCCGCAGGCAGGGCAATCATCTGATCACCACCCAGGTGGAGCATCCGGCTGTTCTTCAGCCCATGCGATATCTGGAGAGTCAGGGCTTTCAGGTCACATATCTGCCGGTGGACGCCTGGGGGCGGATTTCCCTGCAGGATCTGGAAAATGCCATTCGTCCGGAGACCATTCTGGTGTCCGTTATGCACACCAACAACGAGGTAGGGGCATTACAACCCATAGCGGAGGCGGGAACGCTGATCAAGCGAAAAAATCCCTCCATCCTTTTCCATGTGGATGCGGTACAGGGTTTTGGCAAGTTCAGGATACTGCCCAGGCGAATGCAGATTGATCTGCTGTCGGTCAGCAGTCACAAGATACACGGCCCCAAAGGCGTGGGCTTCCTCTATGTGGGAGAGCGGGTGAAAATCCAGCCCATTGTCCACGGAGGGGGACAGCAGAAAAATATGCGTTCCGGCACGGAGAATGTGCCCGGTATTGCCGGGATGGCTAAAGCGGCGGAACTGATCTATTCCCATCTGGATGAGGATGTGCAGCGTCTGTATGAATTGAAAGAGTATTTTGTAGAGCAGATCGGCCAGGTGGAGGGAATCCGGGTCAACGGTATTCCCCAGGAGGGCTGCAGGGCTACTGCCCCTCATGTGGTCAGTGTCTCCGTCTCCGGAATCCGCAGCGAAGTGCTGCTGCACGCCTTGGAGGAGAAGGGGATCTACGTGTCCGCCGGAAGTGCCTGTTCCTCCAACAAACCTCAGACCTCGGCCACCCTGAAGGCGATGAAGCTGCCCAGGGAACTGTGGGACAGCACCATAAGGTTTAGCTTTTCCGTTTACACTACCCGGGAAGAAATTGACTATACATTGGGTATAATGTATGATATGATTCCTATGTTGAGAAAATACACACGTCGATGAGAAACAGGGGCTGTTGGTACTGCCTCAGGGAAGACGGATGCGGAACGCAAAGCGGCGTCTGTCTTTCCTGCGCCCAGAGGATTTCCGGACGCCGGAGCGGCCGGAAAATGCTCTGTGGGTTTGGCGCAGGGAAGGCGGATGCGGAACGCAGAGCGGCGTCTGTCTTTCCTGCGCCCAGAGGATTTCCGGACGCTGGAGCGACCGAAAAATGCTCTGTGGGTTTGGCGCAGGGAAGGCGGATGTGGAACGCACAATAAGAAACGAGGAGATTTATGTTTACTGCATTTTTGATTAAGTATGCCGAGATCGGCATAAAAGGAAAGAACCGATATCTGTTTGAGGACGCATTGATCCGGCAGATCAAGCTCGCCCTCAAACAGTGTGAGGGCGAGTTCGCGATCCGCAAGACTATGGGACGTATCTTTGTGGAAGCGCAGGGGGAGTTTGACTTTGACGAGACAGTGGAGCGTCTGAAAAAGGTGTTTGGCATCTGGGGCATCTGCCCGGTGATTTATGTGGAGGACGAGGGTTGGGAGCAGCTTTGCGGGAGGGTGGTTGCCTATCTGGGAGAGATGTATCCGGACAGGCATAAGACCTTCAAGGTCAATGCCCGGCGCAGCCGCAAGAACTATCCCAAGGATTCCATGGAGATCAACAGGGATTTGGGCGAGGCGATCCTGGGGGCCTATCCGGAGATGCGAGTGGATGTACATCACCCGGATATTCTTCTGAATATTGAGGTGCGGGAAAAGATATATGTGTACTCCGAAACCATCCCGGGCCCCGGCGGTATGCCCGTGGGCACCGGCGGCAAGGCTATGCTGCTGTTGTCCGGAGGGATTGATTCGCCGGTGGCCGGCTACATGATTGCCAAACGGGGGGTCAAGATTGACGCCGTCTATTTCCATGCGCCGCCCTACACCAGCGACCGCGCCAAACAGAAGGTGGTGGATCTGGCCAGGCTGGTTTCCTGCTACACGGGTCCGATCTACCTGCACGTGATTAACTTCACAGACCTTCAGATGTATATCTATGAGAACGCGCCCCATGAGGAACTTACCATTATCATGCGCCGATACATGATGCGGATTGCGGAGGCGATTGCCAAAGGGACCGAGTGCCTGGGACTGATCACCGGGGAGAGCATCGGCCAGGTGGCCTCTCAGACCATGAGTTCCCTCATCGCCACCAACGAGGTGTGCGAACTGCCGGTGTACCGTCCGCTGATCGGCTTTGACAAAGAAGAGATCGTGGAAGTTGCCAAAAGGATTGACACCTATGAGACTTCCATACAGCCTTTTGAGGACTGCTGCACCATCTTTGTGGCCAAGCATCCGGTTACCAAACCCAATGTGAAAATCATCCGCAAGCATGAGAACCACATCAGGGAAAAACTGGACGAACTGATGCAAACGGCCCTGGAGACGGACGAACTGATTATCGTGACAGAGTAAATCGGCATCATACGCCGGATAGAAAGCGGCTTACCGCGCAGTGAAGGGATTGAAAGGATGCCATCGCAATAAAATAACCCGGTGCGTGCAGACACGCCCGGGTCATATGAACGGATGTTATACTAACGACCGCTGATCCTTTCCAATCCCAGCACGGCACATGCTGCATAATTATAGCAAACGCCATATGCTTATGGAAATATGTGCCGTGCTGGAAGGAAAATCTAATCGTCCGTGAGTATAGATATCACAGGGTGTAGGGAGCTAATGCCGCCAACACGTCTTCGACATTCTCCTCTGCATGGATGTTCAAGTCGATGGGCTTGGACAGATCCAGGCTGAAGATGCCCATGATAGACTTGGCGTCAATCACGTATCTGCCGGATACAAGATCAAAATCGTAGTCAAACTTGGTGATGTCATTTACAAACGCTTTCACTTTGTCGATGGAATTTAGAGAAATCTGTATTGTCTTCATTGTCTTTACCTCCTTGCTGGTTGCCATACTTACCTTTTCAGATCACAGGGCCTGCCTGTGACATTGCGCCGACAGGTATCCGGGAATATGTAGCATCCGAACTTCTGCTTACATATTACTGGCAGATGGATTAAAAGTCAAGGAAAAAACAATACAAAAAAAGCGGGGAATAATATGAAAAATGTTGCATTTCATAATCTTGGCTGTAAAGTGAATTCTTATGAAATGGATTTTGTGCAACAAATTCTACGGGAGAAGGGATATAGTATTGTGCCTTTTGGGGAAAAGGCCGATATTTATATTATAAATACCTGTACGGTGACAAATATTGCGGACCGCAAAAGCCGCCAGATGCTGCACCGGGCCAGGGCTTTGAACCCGGACGCGCTGGTGGTGGCCATGGGCTGCTATGTGCAGACAGGGCAGGAGGAGGCCCTTAGGGACGATTGTATCGACCTGGCCATCGGCAATAACCGGAAAAGGGATATTGTCAGGATCCTGGAGGAGTATCTGGCGGAGAGGGACCGGCGCAAGAAGGATCCGCGTCAGGAGGAGATGCCGCAGGACAAAACATTAGGCGGCAGCACGGTTATCGACATTAACCACACACATGAATATGAAGAGATGCAGCTTACAAAGGCGGCGGAGCATACCAGGGCCTACATTAAAATCCAGGATGGCTGCAACCAGTTCTGCAGCTACTGCGTCATACCCTATGCCAGGGGGCGGGTGCGCAGCCGCCGCAGGGAGGACATACTGCGGGAGATCCGGGGCATGGTGGAGGAAGGCTACCAGGAGGTGGTACTGACGGGGATTCATATCAGTTCCTATGGCATTGACCAGGCGGAGGGAGGAACGGCGTCCCGGGGGGACTACCAGGGACGGTCCGGGCTGATCGAACTGGTGGAGGAGCTTCAGCGGCTGGAGGGCCTAGCCCGGATACGGCTGGGCTCTCTGGAACCCCGAATTGTAACGGAGGATTTCGCATCCCGGCTGGCGGCCTGTGACAAAGTATGCCCTCACTTTCACCTGTCTCTGCAAAGCGGCTGCGATGCCACGCTAAAACGTATGAATAGACATTATACTACAGGGGAATACTTTCAGAGTGTAGGGCATCTGCGCAGGGCTTTTGACTGTCCGGCCATAACCACGGATGTGATTGTGGGCTTTCCCGGAGAGACGGAGGAGGAGTTCGAGACATGCAGACAGTTCCTGGAGCGGATAAATTTCTACGAGATGCATATTTTTAAATACTCCCGGCGTGCGGGCACGGTGGCCGACCGTATGCCGGATCAGCTGACAGACGCGGTGAAAACAAGCCGCAGCGCCCTGCTGCAGCAGTTGGAGAAGGAGCAGTCCAGGGCCTTCCGCAGCAGATACATAGGACGGAATGTGGAAGTTTTGTTTGAAGAATTCAAGGAGATTGCCGGAGATCTCTGGCAGGTCGGATACACCAGGGATTATGTGCGGGTAGCGCTGCCCGGGACAAAATCTCTGCAGGGCAGACTGGGGCAAGTGAGAATCCGGGGATTTCTCACCGATGAGGTATTACTGGCGGAAGCCTTGCAGCTTTGACTTGAAATTTTCTGACAAATAGAGTATGATTAGAAAATAGCAGGATACATTCGTGGAGGACATATGCAGGATTTAGGAAATACACAATACTTCAAAGTACAGACAGAACCAGAGACCACCGGTGTAAAAGTGATCCTTTCCGCCGTATATGAAGCACTGACTGAAAAGGGGTATGACCCGGTGAACCAGATCGTGGGCTATATCATGAGCGGGGACCCTACTTATATCACCAGTCACAAGAGCGCACGCAGCCTGATTATGAGAGTGGAGCGTGACGAGATTGTGGAGGAACTGCTTACCGAGTATATCCGCCATAACCAATGGCATGCATAAGCGGGGGGTGTCGTTATGCGTATCATGGGGCTTGATTTCGGATCAAAGACAGTGGGGGTGGCCGTCAGCGACCCGCTGGGCATTACGGCGCAGGGCCTGGAGATCATTCGGCGCAGGGAGGAGAATAAGCTGCGTCAGACTTATGCCAGGATTGAAGCATTGATAGTGGAATACCAGGTAGGACAGATCGTACTGGGCCTGCCCAAGAATATGGATGCCACGGAAGGAGAACGTGCCAGGCTCACCAGAGAGTTTAAGGAAGGTCTTGAGCGCAGGACAGGGCTGCCTGTGACGATGTGGGACGAGAGGCTGACCACGGTGGCGGCGGACAAGGCCATGATGGAGGCCGGCATACGCAGGGAACACCGCAGAGATTATGTGGACATGATCGCCGCAAGCCTGATCTTACAGGGATATCTGGACTATAAGGCGGGGGCCGGGAAGGGTGCCGGAAGGGAAGATGCGGAACTCTAAAACAGCAGCTTCCCGGACGGTGCCCAGAGAAAGTGCTGTCCGCACTTTGGACAGGACTTTGTCTGCCGGGAAAGGTGCCGGAAGGGAAGATGCGGAACTCTAAAACAGCAGCTTCCCGGACGGTGCCC
>CAMWSA010000176.1 GCA_947176785.1 uncultured Lachnospiraceae bacterium | reverse complement strand
CTCTGATCCTGATACTGGTCTGTATATCCGGCGTGGTCATTATATGTCTTGTGTTCCTGTTCTGGTTAAAAGGCAGGGTACACGAAATTGGTATTTATCTTTCGCTTGGCAGGACAAAATGCGGTATTGTCATGCAGATGCTTCTGGAGGGCATTCTGGTTGGGTGCGCCTCGTTTCTCATTGCTGCTGCGGCATCCCCGGTCGTTTCTAAAGGGGTTGTCGAATATCTTGTGGATTACCAGACGAAGCTGCAGGCAGAGGCGGAACAATTAAATGCGGGTATGGTATCAAACGGTGTGATAGAAGATGACAGGGAGGCGGAGATTGTGGGCGTCACGGTGGAAATCAGCGGCGGTGTCATCTGCCTGTCAGGGATATCGGTTCTTGGAATTATCATGGCTGCAATTACACTGTCCTGCATTTCCATCATGGTGCAGAAACCCAAAGAAATATTGAGCAGGATGAGTTAGGAGGTATTATGTTAGAAATAAAGAATGTCATGTATTATTACAAATCGCAGAAAGACAAGGTGATATTGAATCACATATCATACAGCTTTGAAGAAGGGAAGATGTATGCCGTTTTAGGCACAAGCGGCTCCGGAAAGACCACGCTGCTTTCCCTGCTGGCGGGGCTTGATGTGCCGGTAGAGGGGGAAATCCGTGTGAATGGTGTAAATATCATGCAGAAAGGTTTAAACGGGCATAGGAAAGAAAATATCTCACTTGTATTTCAGAACTATAACCTGATTGATTACCTTACGCCAGTTGAAAATGTCAGGCTTGGCGGAAAAGAAGATGCAATGGGTTTATTAAAGGCAATGGGGCTGGATGAAGCCCAGAGCAGGCGCAACGTCATGCAGTTATCCGGCGGGCAGCAGCAGAGGGTTGCCATAGCAAGGGCATTGGCAAGCAATGCGCCCGTCCTGCTGGCAGACGAACCGACAGGAAATCTGGATGAAGATACTGCGAATGAGATCATTTCTATTTTTTCAGAACTGGCACATGAGAAAAATAAATGCGTCATTATGGTCACGCATAGTAAGGAGCTGGCCCAGAAAGCGGATGTTATCCTGACATTGAAAAAGGGTTCCATTGTGGGAACTGAGGATACCGCGTTGGATGAGAAAATAAGAGGAACACTTGCGGGGATGGCTGAAGGGATTTCTGCATCAGAAGATTTAAAATGAAAAATAATGAATGAGATTGAGAAACAGAACAATTGAGCAGCACATGTCAAGGCTGTACAGGATGAAGTACAAAGCAGACCGCCGTACTATGGCTCACCGCCATATGCGGCGGTCTGTCGTTTCCGCAGGTGGGACGGGCGGCCTGCTAACGGATATTACTTGGAAAGTGGGGAAGTTAGAGGTAATATGCATACACGGCGGTTCCCGTTTCCCTGTATCGGCTATGTGTGTTCTTGCGGGGCATCTGCCTCGTGGGGAGTATGATGTATGTATCCTCCATGCAAAAACATTAATAACCCTTAATGATTAATGGAAATTGACCGATATAAAAGTTGACAATATATATCGAAAGGAAAGAAGCGGTATGGCAAAGGAAGAGATTACACCGAGCGAGTGGCAGATCATGGAAGTATTGTGGGCATGTGGGGAACCATTGACATCCTCTGAGGTCTACAAAAGGATGCAGGGGCATGTGGATATGTCAATGAGGATGGTGCGGGTTCTGATGAACCGCCTGAACCAGAAGGATATCCTTGGTTACACGGTGGATGAGCGCGATTCGAGGGTTTACCACTATTATGTGCAGAGGTCAAGGGAGGAATGCGTAAAGGAGAAAAGCAGGAAGTTTGTGGACAGCTATTTTTCCGGCAGCGGGACAAATGCAATGGCGGCATTGCTACAGAGTTTCGCTCTGACGGATGAACAGATAAAGGAACTGGAAGAGATTCTGGAGAAAAGCAAAGACCGTGGTACAAAATCCCCGGACGAGGGTGGGTTCCATGCCTGACTGGTCCCAGACCGGCAGTCTTATGGATTTTTGCACAGTGTATTTCACCACTCAGCTTGTGCGGTGCGTGGCTTTTTCCTTTATATTTACCGGGTTTGTGATGCTGCTTCGGAAGCTGCTTTTTTCAGGATGGACTTTCTTAAGGGGGCTGTTATGGTCATCATTCCTGCTCATCCCGTTTCTTGGAAAGCTGAAGATGTTTTATGAAAATAAGGCTGTTTTGAATATAACGTGGAGGCTGACAACAGCAACCATGTCATGGATTTGGGCTGACCGTATTTATATGGCAGGCATTTTTATAGCTGTTGTGTGCATATTCGGTAAGCGGCTGCGTCTCTGGAAGTCTGTTGCCGGGATGGAAAAGACTTCCCTGGATAATATCAGGATCAGAGTTACGGACATGAATGTCACGCCGTTTACAGTAGGGCTGCTGAAACCACAGATTGTCATTCCTAAAGTAATGCTGGAGAACTACGGCAGGGATGAATTAAGGACTGTTGTACAGCATGAGCAGACACATATCCGATTAGGGCATTTATGGTTCGGTCTTGCATGGGATATCCTGCGCTGCCTTTTGTGGGTGAACCCGTTCCTGACAAGCTTCCAGAAGCAGTTCCGGGCCGATATGGAGGATGTCTGCGACAGGGTGTGCATACAAAGCAGTGGGGGAACGGCGCGCGAATATGGTCTGGTACTGCTGAAAACCCTGAAACTGCTGTGTTCCGGCTCAGATGATACGCCTCCTGCCGTTACCTATGCGGGGGAAAGGGAATTTACAGACATGAAAAGGCGAATGGGTGAAATTGCCAGCTTCCGCCCATACAAAAAAAGGACGTGTGTGGGCATGGCAGCCGTAGCTTTTCTGATGATTGCGGCCATTTTACTGACGGTACATACACATTCCTATGCACGGTGCAATGTAAGCAAAGATATTATGGTTGGAAACTATGATGGGAAACCCCAAATTATTTCCTACGATACCGAAGAATTAAGCCAGATGATTTCATATGATGACAGATACGTTTATGTTGAGAGGCAAGCATTTGAGGATTTTTTAGATGAAAACAATGCAGAAGGAGTAATATGGATTGTTTTCGGCGGGTTTTACAAGCTGCCAGGTTTAACGGGTGTAGCAGAAAGTTGTATTTATGAAAACAATCCAGAGGAGGAGGTAGTGCGGATTCCTTATGAAAGCATCACGGGCGACTGGTATTTTGGATTACTTAAAATATTATAGGCATTTCGTGTAAAAGAAATGGATTTCAGCTAAATTTATTATCAAGGAGGATAAAATCATGGCAATGGAGATTACAAACAATTACAGTAGCTATGCGGCGCAGAGCATGGTGGGCAGCACGAAAAGGAAGGAAACAGAAAACACATCAGAAACAACAGGCAGCAGCAAGTCAAGAAGCACATCGGATTATGTGAATGAACTGGCAAAACTTGTGCCAAGTGTGGAGCTTAAGGTCGGAAATTCTTTTTCAACGGCCAAAAGCGGTAAAACATTGACAATCAATCCGCAGCTTTTGGAAAAGATGCAGAATGACCCGGAGCAGGAAAAAGAAATGAAGGAGCTGATCAAAGGGGTTGAAGCAGCGGTGAATATGCTGGACAGTGTAATGAATGCCAGTGGATGGAGTGTGGTATTTAAGCATGGTTATATAGATGAAAATGGAAAATACCGCCAAATTGCCCTTGTCAGAAACGACTTTATGCTAAATATGAGCGACAAGCTCCGGGAAGAAAGACGGAAAAATTCTGAAGAGCTGATTGAAAAAACAAAGGAAAAGGCAGCAGAAAAGAAAGAAGAATTAGAGGAAACATTAGATGAAAAGAAAGCAGAAAAGGCAGAGGATGGAACAACAACTCCGAGCAAAGCAGAGCAGCTTTTAGAAGAAAAATTGGCTGATTCCAAAGACGCAATGATTTATCTGAATGACACAGATATCCGGACAATTATCGAAGCCGCCCGGGAAGAGGATGCGGGCAAAACCACTGTAAAAGTTCAGCCACAGGTAGGTGCGAATCTGGATTTGAAGATATAGAAAAGCAGGCTTATGGGTGAAGGCGTGTTGATGTTCCCTAAAAAGGACAACTCGAAGCTGCCACAGATAATAGCGGATGTTGTGCCATATATAAACAATATGTATATTCTTAAAATGCCGTATTCTTGAAGAGGAATGCGGTATTTTTTATTTTCAGCCCCTTCCCCTCATGGCGGGTGCCGCCTTATGTGCGGGATGGCTTTCTTGTCATCACCAAAGAGGAGCTATGCCTTGGGGAGAAGGAGGCTGCTGCCTACATGGATACCCAAGGGATCTCCCTCACGGAAGAAGAAGCTGTCCTTTGGGGAAAAATCTGTATGTTGGGATAAAGTGATTGATATTTAAAGGGGGTTATGTTACAGTTAAATTATTTAAATAACGAAACGAAGGAAAACGCTTTGAAAAGGATAGTGATAGCTTTTACGCAATGGCAAGAGGGGCCTCCAGGCTTTTTCCCCAGGACTGGCTCACGGTTTATGATGTTGACCACCTGATTTTTACCTGGCGGCTATATAACAATCTGGCCGGATTCGAAACGTTGAAAATAGGCCAGCTGAACAATCCGAAGGGATGTAAATTCGGCAAATGGGCAACTTCCCTGACCGACCGGCGCATCACCGGCAGCCGTGAGTTCCAACAGGCGGTCAGCTGCCACGAAGAACTGCACCGCTGCGCATGCGCCTCCTGGAATGCAAAGGATGAAGGGGATAAGGAGGAAGCCCTTCGCCGGTTCCAGCAGGCTCTTGAAATCTATGGACGCTTTTCCGCTGCTATCAACAGCCTGAAAAAGCTCCTGGCGGCGAATGGAGACAGAGAATCCACGGATATAAAGGCATAAAGCTGACGGTTTTCCGAACTGTAGAATTTTATTCGGGCGAACGTATAGGAAACGACATTGAAATTTCTGCTTTCAGTCCTTTTGAGCATTGACAGAGGACATGGACAAAAATAGCTTGAATGGCTGGGAGAAATGGGACAGGAGAGTATCGGCATATGAAAATCTATCTGATCAGGCACGGGGAGACGGACTGGAACCTGGAGCAGCGGCTGCAGGGTGCCACGGATATCCCCCTGAATGAAAATGGCCTGGAACTGGCAAGAGAGACCGCAAGGGGGCTCAGGGATGTGGCCTTTGATGTGATCTATACCAGTCCGCTGAAGCGGGCCCGGCAGACAGCGGAGATTATCCGGGGAGAGCGGGATATTCCACTGATCGACGAGCCGCGGATTCGGGAGATCTGTTTTGGCATCTATGAGGGCTATTGCTGTAGTCCCGGGAATTTCACGATCCCGGACCCTGCGTTTATGAACTTTTTCACAGATCCGGGCAGCTATACCCCGCCCCAGGGAGCGGAGAGCATTGAGCAGCTGTGCAGGAGAACCACGGATTTCCTGCATGAGGTGGCATATAACCCGGACAATGCGGGGAAGACCATCCTTTTCTCCAGCCATGGGGCGGCGGTCAAGGGGCTGCTCAGCAGCCTGTCCGTCACGGATAAGAAGGACTTCTGGAATGGCGGCGTCCACAAAAACTGCGGCGTGACGATTCTCAATGTGGAAGGCCACCTGATCACCATAGAGAGGGAGAATGTGATCTACTATGACGAGTCCCTCAGCCACAATTATTTTGCTCGGTAAAAATGTATATGGGGGAAAAATGCCGCATGCTTGCAGATTGAAAAGGAGTTGACAAATCAATATAAGGGTACTCTGCTTATTTTTGAGAAGAATAAGGAAGAGAGGTATTCTGACATGTAAAGAGACATTTCCGGAACAGGATGTCCAGGAAGATAAATAAATTAGTCCCGGCTATATCGCATGTACGGGAAAAAATACTTGCATTGTAGAGTATCTATGCTACAATGTAGGGGACAATAGAATAGTGAGAGGTTTATTGATCGAAGAGGAGAGGAACATATCATGAAAAAACGGATTAGCGTTTTACTGATTATGGCACTTTTGACGATGGCTGCACTGGGCGGATGTTCAGGTGGCACTGAAGGTTCTTCGGGGGATAATTCCTCTGTGGAGTCCCAGGCGGGAAGTCCGGAAGGTTCTTCGGGGAATCCTTCCTCCGCGGAGTCTCAGGCGGACAGCGCGGAAAGTCCTTCCGCAGATGATTCATCTGCAGGAAATCCTTCTGCCGAGTCCCAGGCGGGAAGCCCTGTCTACGGCGGCTCCATTGTTGTAGGAATACAACAGGATATTGATAGTCTTGACCCTCATAAGGCAACTGCGGCAGGAACTAAAGAAATCCTATTTAACATCTTTGAAGGCTTGGTGAAGCCGGATGAGAACGGCGACTTGATGAAAGCGCTTGCCAGCGACTATACCATTTCCGAGGACGGGCTGGTATATACCTTTACGCTCAGAGAGGGCGTGAAGTTTCACAATGGCAGCACAGTGACGGCGGAGGATGTAAAATACTCCCTGGAGCGGGCCAGTGGCCTGCTGGACGGCACACCGCTGATCTCTTCGCTGAGCGTTCTCACAAGCGTGGAAATTTTGGATGAAAAGACGGTTCAGGTCACAGTGGGCAGTGCCAACACAGAGTTGATTTACAGCTTTGTGGCAGCCATCATCCCTGCGGGCAGCGGGGAAGAGGAGAGCGGGACACCCATCGGGACGGGGCCGTTTTCTTATGTGTCATACAAGCCCCAGGAGGGGATCGTGGTCGCCAAGAACCCGGATTACTGGCAGCAGGGGCTGCCCTATCTGGACGAGGTGAATTTTAAGATTGTCAACAGCCCGGATACGGCGCTGCTGGAGTTAAAAGGCGGCTCCATCCAGATTTATCCCTATCTGACGGACAGCCAGGCGGGTGAGCTTAAGGACAGCTTTCAGATCCTGTCCGCGCCCTCTGACGTGGTGCAGGCCCTGTTCCTGAACAATGCGGCAAAGCCCCTGGACGATGTGCGCATCAGGCAGGCCATCTGCTTTGCGCTGGATCTTGACATGGTCAACGAGTTTGTGGCGGGGGGCGGTGCCACGCTGGTGAGTTCGGCCATGCTGCCCACACTGAACACCTATTATGTGGATCTGACGGATACCTATGGCACCGGTGCCAATATCCAGAAGGCCCAGGAACTGATGGCCGATGCGGGCTACCCGGATGGGTTTGACCTGGAAATAACAGTGCCCTCCAACTATGAGTACCATATGCAGACGGCGGAGGTGGTGGCGGAGCAGCTCAAGGCGGCAGGCATCAACGCCACTATCAATCCGGTGGAGTGGAGCAGCTGGCTCAGCGACTGCTATACGGACCGGAACTACCAGTCCACGATCTCCGGCATCACCAGTGACATGACCCCCGGCTACCTGACCAACCGTTTCCAGACGGATTCCAAGAAGAATTTCGTGAACTTTGCCAGCGCGGCCTACGACGAGGCATACCAGGCTGCCGCTGCTGCCCTGGATCCGGCGGAGAAGGCACAGCTTTACAAGCAGGTGCAGAAGATCCTGTGCGACGAGGCGGGCAGCGCCTTTATCCAGGTGCCCCCCATCACCATCGCCATGGACCCGAAGCTGGCGGGCTACAAGTTCTACCCGGTGTATGTGCAGGACATGAGTACGGTGTATTACACGGAATAATTACCGCTGCCGTCCTGCGGAATGTGAAAATCTGCATGAGCGGAAACCGGTTCCGTATCAGTATCCGGCTGTGCCGGAACCTGTGGTGACATCCGTTACACCGGCAGGGAC
>CAMWSA010000175.1 GCA_947176785.1 uncultured Lachnospiraceae bacterium | reverse complement strand
ACCATGGCTGCTGTCCTGAGGTACCGCTGCCTGATTCTGGGCTGCCTGCGCCGCTTGTGCTGCCTGGGCCTGCCGGGCCGCCTCTCTGGCTGCAGCCCTGTCAGCCGCCTCCTTGGCAAGTCTGGCCTCTTCCTCCTCCTTGGATTCCGCCTCCACAAACTCTGTATGTAAGTCCACGAATTCTCTGGAAACCCAGCCGTCGCCCTCCTCGGTGTCCACCTTTACCCAGGTGTCTGTCTCTTCCAGCACCAGCAGATCATCCATATATGCCACCATGCCCAGTCTCTTACTTTCCGTGCTGGGCTCCTTGCGCACAAACAGGCCGTCGCAGGTCACGGAAGCAATCCTCGTGCCCACCTCCCTGGCCAGTGAGATGGCTTCCTCGCCGGTCACGCAAAACTCGCCTTTCACATAGCCTGTCACATTGCCGGAGCGGATCTGATACCAGCCGTTTTCCTTTGACAGGAGGGTTCCCACTGAATTGTTGTACAGTTTTCCAACGACCTCGCCGGACTCGCTGGGCAGGCTCCTCACATTCACATAGGCGTTCACCTGGGCAATCACCAGATTCTTGAACATTTCCTCCTCGCGGGCCTTCTCCTGCGCTATGGCTTCTGCTGCGGCGGCGGCCTTGGCCTCGTTCACCTGCTCCGCGTCCACCATCGTTTCAATCTGTATATTTTTATCGCCTGCCTGATCCTGCAGACTTTCCAAACCAGTCCCGTTATCCAGTGCAATATTGATGCCGCCGCTGGGCAGCACCGAGGAAATTCCCGTGGCGGCATGCACATCCATATCCATGCCGGTGCAGAGCAAAACAGCAGATAATGCATATGCGGAAAGCTTCACTGTGCGTCTAAGCATTTTGTCCTCCATCTATCAAAACAAATGTTACATCCATCACCCAAATAATTACAAAATTGTTACATCCGCTATTAACTATAGCACGCCCTGCACAAATTGTCAACACCCTGTATAAAATATCAAAAAACCTCTAAAGTGCCACAAATATCGAGCTTTTTTGCTTGTCCAAGCAAAAAGAAGCCTCAAATATGGCTTCTTTTTCCAGCAGATAAATATTTCATTTTTCTTAATATTTAATTTGTTCTGCCAATCCATGCCGCAGCAGCCGTCACGGCATTGGCGCCGTCCGCCACCGCTGTCACTATCTGACGCAGCAGCTTTTTGCGCGCGTCCCCGGCCACATAGATGCCGGGCACACTGGTGGCACCGTCCTCGCCAGCCGGCACATACCCCGCCTGGTCACAGACCGCCATTCCCTCAAGCAGCTTTGTCTCCGGCCGTATGCCCACTGCCACGAACACGCCGTCCACTGGCAGCGTTCGCTGTTCGCCGCTCTTTAAGTCTTCCAGCAGCACTCCCGTGACCTCATCCTGTCCCTGGATCTCCCTTACCACATGGGAATACAGGATCTCCACCCCCGGAAGAGCCCGCAGCTGCTCCTGGAGTACATAAGCTCCCCGCAGTTCGTCCCGGCGGTGAACCAGATACACCTTCTCACAGAAACGGGTCAGGTAGATGGCATCCTCCAGCGCCACATCCCCGCCCCCTACCACCGCCACGGTCTTGCCCCGGAAAAAAGCCCCGTCGCAGGTAGCGCAATAGGATACGCCCATGCCGGACAGTTCCTCCTCCCCGGGCACCTCCAGATGCGCATGGCGTGCCCCGGTGGCCAGAATCAGCGCCTTGGCCCGCAAATCCCCTTCCGTGGTATGAACGGTTTTGACCTCTCCGTCCGTAATGCCGGTGACCTCGGCTTCCATAAAAGACGCGCCCAGCCTGTCCGCATGCTCCCTGAACCTCACGCCCATGTCAAAACCGTTAAAGCCCGGCATCCCCAGGTAGTTATCCACCTCATAGGTGTTCAGCACCTGCCCCCCGCTCATGGGATTTTTCTCGATAACCAACAGCTTCAGCCCCGCCCTCATGCCGTACACCGCCGCCGACAAGCCCGCGGGGCCTGAACCGATAATGATTAAATCATATGTTTCCTGCATTGTGATCTCCTCCTGATTTTATACGCCTGAACGATTCGTTATCCTACCCTTACGGCACATGTTGCGTAAGGAGCTGTTAAAAAAATCATCTATACATCTTACTTGTCTAAATCTTCTTATGCTGCGTTGTCGTCAGTCGGCATACCCCTGTATGCCTCATCCCTCCGCCTTGCATAAAAATTTATTCTGCGTGATATGCAAAGTTCATTCTTAACAGCTCCTAACCTGGATCAACCAGATTAATCCGCACAAAATTTTGCCGCAAGATTTCGTTATTAAGTGCTTAAGCAGCCAACCTGCGCCGCACCGGAATTGGTATACCCACTACTGGTTGGATTTTCCTTCCTGCACGGCACATGTTGCCCAATTATGCGGCATGGGGCGTGCAGAAACCGGAAAATCTTCTCGGTCGTTAGTAAAAAGCCGAATGTCCGCCAGCCTGTATTCCGCACATGCCGCCGGGGCGGACGCTGTATATCTTTTCCATTATTCTATGAGTTTATCAGTTTACGGCTGGAAAAGCAATGGGCAAATGTGCTATACTGATCCTGTAACTGATCCGCTTAGCCCGGAGGATTTCGGACAGCGCCTGCGGCCTGAAATTTCCCGATCGGGGATAAACAGGGCGGCGGAACTCATAATGCAGTAACCGGTCTGTCTGCGCCCGGGAAATTTCCGGATATCCATATGACCTGAAATATCCCGGTCTGCTATGACGCAAATAAAGCGGTTACAGGACTCATGCCAAAGGAATTGCCGGATATGAAAAGAACTGCGCTGATCACAGGGGCATCCAGGGGCATCGGACGGGCTATGGCGGAGGTTTTCGCCTCTGCCGGATACGATCTGATACTGACCTGCCTGCGTCACATGGAAGAACTGGAAAAACTGGGCCGGGAACTGGAGAATTCCCACAGTATCTCCTGCCGCTGCTTTACCGTGGATGCCGGGGACTGCGGGGCGGTAACCGCCCTGTTTTCTCAGATAAATCAGTTGGATGTACTGGTAAACAATGCCGGGATCGCTCACATGGGGCTGCTGCAGGATATGACGCCGCAGCAGTGGCACCGTATCATAGGCACCCACCTGGACGGCTGCTTCTATACCTGTAGACATGCCATCCCGCTGATGCTGGCCCGGGGAGGCGGCCATATCCTGAATATCTCCTCCGTCTGGGGCAATGTGGGCGCTTCCATGGAGGTGGCCTACAGCGCCGCCAAAGGTGGGGTAAACAGCTTTACCCGGGCTCTGGCCAAGGAACTGGCTCCCAGCCATATTCAGGTCAACGCCATCGCCTGCGGCGTGATTGATACGGATATGAACCGCTGCCTCTCGGAGGATGAACTGGATACCCTGCGTCAGGAAATCCCGGCGGACCGCCTGGGAACCCCCCGGGAGGTGGCGGCGCTGGCCCTGCAGCTGATCCAGGCTCCCGGCTACCTCACGGGACAGGTCATCACCTTGGACGGCGGATTTGTGTGAGAAGAGCTTGGGGCTTGCAAAGCAAGTCCTGCCCCGGACAAGCCGGAACCAACATTTTTGCCACTTTGCGAAAATTTCGTTGTTATACTCATGAGCGGTTAGATTTTTCTTACTGCCCGGCGCATGGCACCCGATTACGCGACATGTTCCGGGCAGAAATTGGAAAATCTTAGCGCTCGTCAGTATAGGTGCCGGGATGTGCAGCAGTGAGGAACACCAAGAAGTTCTTTTCACACACTCGAAATTGCTGAAAATGCTCCTATGCCGATGGTCTCATTTAGCACGGTTCGGCGCAGGGCGCAGCCAGATCCTTCACCACCTCTCCGGCGATAATCAGCCCGGCCACAGAAGGGACAAATGCCACGCTTCCTGGAACCGCCCGCCGGCCCGCCGGCGGCTTTTCATCACCGTCCGCAGGCATCAGCGGCAGTTCCTGGGAATAAACCACTTTTAAATGTCCAACCCCTCTCTTTTTCAGTTCCCTGCGCATAACTTTAGCCAGGGGACAGACGCTGGTCTGGTAGATATCCGCCACCTGAAAAGCGCTGGCATCCAGCTTATTGCCCGCCCCCATGCTGCTGATCACCGGAACATCTGCCGCCTGGGCTTTCAGAACCAGTTCGATCTTGGCCGTCACCGTATCCACTGCGTCAACCACATAACTATATTCCCCGAAGGGAAACTGCCCTGCGTTTTCCGGCAAAAAGAAGCATGGATATTTATGTACCACCGCCAGGGGATTGATATCCTTGATCCGCTCCTCCATCACATCTACCTTGTATCTGCCCACTGTGCTGTGGGTGGCGATCAGCTGCCGGTTCAGATTGCTCTCGCTCACCGTGTCGCTGTCAATCAGGTCTATCTCGCCTATGCCGCTGCGCACCAGCGCCTCCACCGCATGGCCTCCCACGCCGCCGATGCCAAACACCGCCACCCTGGCCCGTGTCAGGCGCTCCATGGCCGCATCCCCCAGCAGCAGCCGGGTTCTGGAAAATTGTTCGTTCATGACTTACGCATCCTCTCTCTTCTTAAATTTCTCTCCCAGCCCTGTATGACACAGGCCGGATATACCTCTTTTCCCACATATCGCAGACTGGCTCGTGATACGACGAAAACACGCACCGGAAGCTTCTCTCCCCAACGACCCTCGCCTGTGATATTCCCTTATACATATTTGGAAGTCTCACATCCAAACTTCCCTCTGCCTGCATAACGCGGGCTGTGCCCGTGTTATTGCGTTAATACGTATTTGGAAGTTTTACCTCCAAACTTCCCCTGCCAACACAAGACAGCGTCAGGACTAATACCCCAAAATCGCTTCAATCCCAGCAAAATCAAGGGGTCAGTCTCTGAATGCCTATACCTCCCACTTTCCACCTCTTGGTAACCGGTTGCTATGCTTCCAAATTCCTTTCAAGCCCGGACTGGTAGCCCGTTATTCCACTGGCTCCTTCTATAGTATATACATGCCCTGTGTCTTCGTCAAATACCGCCCCTCTCAAGCGGAAAAGCCCCGCTGCGTTTCCAGGCAAAAGGGACTGTGAAAAAAGTCTTGCCTGCACTTTGGGGAACAACGGTTTTCTACTACATTCCGCTGTCTCCGCACAGGAATTCTCGACCTTCTTTACAGCCCCTTTCCGCCGCTTCTTAGCCGCTTGCAGGCCCTTCATATAATGCGCTGATCCTGCCCTCCGGCACTTCCTCTTCCACGATCCGCCGCATTTCCCTGTCAGACTTGGCATCCTTGCAGCGCATCAGCAGCTGCTCCTTCTCACTCTCTGTCAAGCCTGCCTGCCTGTCCCGAACCGCCTCGCTTTCCATCATATCCAGGTCAAGACCCAGGGGTACCATGGAAAGGGGGTATCCCGCTTCAGCAGCAGCGCCGTAAGCCGTTCCGTTAAAATCCATATTTACCATTCCTTTCCAAAACAAAGTTCATGCTTCATTTCGTTTCTCTAAATAAAAGGTGATCCTCCGACTCATGTCCGAGAACCACCTTTAGCATTCCCTGGGTGTGGAATCCTATTCTCTTCTTTCAAAAAAACCAATCTCTGTCTTATAATATATACTTTTCCATCAAATAAAACAGCCCCTTCCTCCACTGTGCCGTTCCGGCCTTTTCAAAACCACAGTTCCGGTACAGCTTCAGCGCATGGGGATTTTGGGAAAACACGTCCAGCCGGATAGCCTGGACTCCCTTTGCCGCCGCCTCCCGCTCTATATGCTCCATGGTCTGTCGGGCAAGTCCCCGGTTCTGGAAAAGGGGATTTACGCACAGGCGGTGCAGAATGCAGAAGGGCATATCAGGGCTTTTCCATTTTGCACTGTCATATTCCGGCTCATATTCTCCGTTAACGGTATAGATAACGGCAATTTCATCGCCCAACATCCCCATTGTCAGCTGGCCGCTCTTAATATCCTGCTCAAAATCCTCCCGAATGGGATAGAACTCGTCCCACTGGTCAATCCCCTGACTGACCATCCGGGCGGCGGCCTGCCCGGCAAGCGCTGCAATGCCATCCAAATCCACTGTTTCCGCCCGCCTGTACCGTATGTCCATTTTCTTCCTCCATAAATTATTGTTTACAGACATCTGTTTTACTCTCCTGCGCTGCCTTCTCCCCACCCCTCCACATTGCTCATTGTTTCATAGCAAAATTCCGTAACATGCGGATAATCCTGCGGATTTTTGTTATGAAGCCTGGCCCATGCCAGTTCGGGGACATATAAAATAGCCTCAAATTCATAATCATCTTTCAATTTTCTCCTGCCTTTTACAATATCATTATAAAAACGCTTGGAATTGACAAGAGCAACGCAGCGGATATACAAAAATTCATCCCCCGAGAAATATGAATCCTTATAGATGTCCCGGGCAATCTTTTTTGTATCCAGCGAGTATAACAGTTCTGCCATCATATCATGAAAAGCAAAAATAAGTTCATCTCCCCATCTTGTGAGAAATGCAATAAGAGGTTCCAGTACGCCAGCATCATCGCCAGCCTGATCCCAGTCAAGGTATGCATCCGTAATATGGAAGAAATCTATTGCCGACATTTTTTTATTATCAATAATAGCCTGCACAAAAATCGGAGGTTTTCCCGCCCCTGCCGAATAATATTTTCTTTCTTTCGCATCCTCCGATCTCCTGGACATACCATGCTCCCTCCTATTGAAACTCATAACCTCTCGGAATCCCTGAACCCTGTTTCATGGAGTTTCTGAGATTCCGGTTTCCTGGATTTCCCAACTTTTTATGAGAAATACGAATTATAAACCGTCATCTCCCAATAAAAGGTTCCAAGAGGCTATAACCATCGACTTAAAGATTATAGATCTTCCATTCCGCATATCCGCTTCAACAAGGCATATACTCACAATCGCTGAAAACATCTTCTTTCAATCATTGTCAGCTTGTGTAGTGTTCAAACTTTTCCTGGTCAAACACAATTCCCAGCGCATCAAGCAAAAGGCTGGTATACCTGTCCGTGCCAAGATTATACTCCAGAGACCATATACACCACGCATAATCCATCCAGGGATCCCCGATGCCTCCGGCCTCCAAATCAATAAATCCGCTGATCTCCCCATTTTTTGCCAATATATTGGGAAGGCAGAAATCTCCGTGGATAAAACAGTCTCCCTCCGAATCCAGGTTTTTGACCGGACAACCGTTTATATCAACGCTGTGGAGCTTCCGCATCGCCTGGGCAAGCAGCCTCACCAGTTCCCGGGGATTGCGCAGATACTCCTCCTCCGCCAGCGTCTCACCCTTCAACATGGTTTTGAGATAAAATGCCCGATTCTCTTCCTCAATAAACCAAACTGTCTCCGAGACCCCCACCTTGCCCGTCAAAAAGTCATTGACAACCCGTTCCCGCCGAAGTCTCTCCAGGTTGCCGGAGATTTTGAGAATATAGTCATCCCCAACCCTGTACACCAGGTCTCCGCTTCGGTGGTTCTTCGTGATTTCGGCTATCGCTTTCCCTGCCAGCCGTTCCCTGATGGCCGGTGGCAGGCTTACCTTTCCCTCTTCCATTGATTCCTCCATATACAGTTATAGCAAACGGCATTATGCCTTGATTGCATGCGCTTCAGCACTTATTCTGTTCACAAGAGCAACAATCCTTATACCTTCATTGCATGCGCTTACACACATATCCTGTTCACAAGAGCAACGATCCTTATATTTTCATTGCATGCGCTTACACACATATCCTGTTCACAAGAGCAACGATCCTTATAT
>CAMWSA010000174.1 GCA_947176785.1 uncultured Lachnospiraceae bacterium | reverse complement strand
GGCGGGGATGCTGGCGCCCGGCGGGGGGCCGGGGGCTGATCAACCAGTCGATCCATGCCCGGGCCCTTTTGCTGCGGGGGCGGGGGGAGCCGGATGTGGTGGAGGCGTCTATGGGGAATCGTCATCTGCGGGAGGTGACGGAGGTGGAGGATGTGGTGGAGGCTTTTCTGGGATTTCCCGGGGGAGAAAGGGCCTGCTTTTATGCCACCACGGCCTATGTCTCCGATGAGCCGGTGCTGATAGAACTCGCCTGTGAGAACGGCAGTATCCGTCTGGAGGGAGAGAGGGTGACCGTGCGTTATTTCCGGGGCGAGGAGGCTGTTTTTACCTTAAAAACGGAACGGAGCTTGGGCAAAGCTTATTGGGGAAGCGGCCATGCGGCCTGTATCGGTGATTTTTATCGAAGCCTTGAACTCGGAACCGCATATGCAAACGACTTAGGATCGGCAGCCAACACCCTGAAGGTTATGATGCGGATATATGAAAGCGCAGCTGCGGGACTCGGATTAAGCAGGCTTAGAGATATATAAAAGAAAGAAAAACAGCATAATCCCGGAGGGCACGCCGGTGAATGTCAGGACACCTCAAGCGGTCGGACGATCCTCATCAGGCAGAGTGTCGGGAGGGGCAGATGTGGAACTATAGTCTCTCGGAATCTTTTGGCGGAAAATGGCGGCTTTTGATTCGTATTATCCGTAAAAAGTGGGGGAACCCATAAGACTGGAATATTATACTAACGAGCGCTAAGATTTTCCAATTCCTGCACGCCCCACGCTGCATAACCAGGCAGCATGCGGCGCGCAGGAAGGAAAATCTAACCGCTCGTGAGTATAGAAGCCCCATGAAATAGGGCTTAGAGATTCTGAGAGGCTTGAAATTCTAAACAGGGAGGAAAAATATGGAACAGGTCAGTTTGGGTATTATTGGGATCGGCGGCATGGGGAGTAACCATGCCAGAAGCATTCTGGAGGGCAAAGTGCCGGAGATCAGGCTGGCGGCGGTGGCTGATGTCAGGGAGGCCAGAAGAGAGTGGGCAAGGCAGGAGCTGCCCTCGGAGGTGGCTGTTTTCGGCGAGGGAAAGGAATTGATTGACAGCGGTGCCTGTGACGCCGTGCTGATTGCCACCCCTCACTATCTGCATCCGGAGTTGGTGATCTATGCTCTGGAACACGGCATGCACGCCATCAGCGAGAAGCCCGCAGGGGTTTACACCAAACAGGTGCGGGAAATGAACGAGGCGGCGGAAAAATCAGACAGGGTCTTTGCCATTATGTTTAATCAGAGAACCAACTGTGTATATCGCAGGATGCATGAGATGATCTCCGGCGGGGAATTGGGGCAGATCAAGCGGGTAAACTGGATTATTACGGACTGGTATCGAACCCAGAGTTATTATGACGCGGCGGACTGGAAAGCCACCTGGGACGGGGAGGGCGGCGGTGTGTTGTTGAACCAGTGCCCCCATCAGCTGGATCTGATTCAATGGCTATGCGGCATGCCGGTGCGGGTGCGGGCTTTCTGCCATGAGGCAAAATGGCACGATATAGAGGTGGAGGACGATGTGACGGCCTATCTGGAGTATGAGAACGGGGCCACGGGCGTCTTTGTCACCACTACGGCCGACACTCCCGGTACCAATCGGCTGGAAATCACGCTGGAGATGGGAAAACTGGTGTGTGAAAACAACAGGCTTTTGCTGTATCGTCTGAGCGAAAACGAGAGAGCCTTCTGCAAGACCTCCCGGGAGGGCTTCGCCCAGCCCCAGTGTACACTTCAGGAGGTGGAGACAGACGGGCAAAACGAGCAGCATGTGGGAGTGCTGAAAGCATTTGCGGGAAAAATTCTCCACGGCACGCCCCTGGTAGCAGAGGGGACAGAGGGAATCCATGGCCTTACCCTATCCAATGCCATGCATCTGTCCAGCTGGCTTGACAGAATGGTGGAGATCCCCTTCGATGAGGAACTGTTCTTACAGGAACTGAACAAAAAGCGGGCTACCTCCAGGAAAAAGACGGGAAGCGGCGTGGTATTTGACACAACGGGAACATATTAGGCACTTATACAGTGAACATAGGCGAAACGAGTCCCAAACCAGTTATACGCAGGAAGGAAAATCGAATCGTCCGTGTGTATAGATTGTGGAAAAGGAGCAGGAGATGTATAAAAATATTATATTGACAGGATTTGCGGATGAGATTGCCGCATCGTTGGACACCCAGATGCAGGTACTGGAAAAATTGCACATGAATCATATTGAGATGCGGGGAGTGGACGGTCGGAATTTTGTGGAATACTCGGAGAGGGAAGCCCGGGAGATCAGAAAACGCCTGGAGGACAGAGGATTTTCCCTCTCTGCCGTAGGCTCGCCCATCGGTAAAATCGGGATTACGGATGATTTTGCTCCCCACATGGAACTGTTTAAGCATACCGTGGAACTGGCACATATTATGGGCACGCCCAATATCCGGATGTTCAGCTTCTATGTTCCGAGGGAGAAAGGGGAGGCATCTGGTACGGACACCTTTGCTGCAAACCGGGAGAGAACGCCGGACGGCGGTGAAATCCCCGCTCCCTGCAGAGAGAAGGTGATGGAGCAGCTGGGACAATTTGTGGATTATGCCGCCTCCAACGAAGCGATTTTGCTCCATGAGAATGAGAAGGGAATTTACGGGGAGATGGCGGCGGACTGCCTGGACATCATGAAATGTTTTGCGGGGCCCCACTTCAAGGCGGTGTTTGATTTTGCCAATTTTGTGCAGGCAGGGCAGGATACCCTGGAGGCTTATGAACTGCTGAAGCCCTATATTGCCTATATCCATGTGAAGGATGCGATGCTTCGGGACGGAAGCGTGGTTCCGGCAGGCTATGGGGATGGCAATGTCCGGGAGATTTTGGGTCAGCTGAAAGCCCATGGCTACAGCGGATACCTTTCTCTGGAGCCTCATCTTTCGGAGTTTACCGGCTTTTCTTCTCTGGAGAAAGACGGTAGGATCGGGAAGAAACTGTCCGGGGAGGAAGCCTTTACCCTGGCGCACGATGCGTTGGTTGGGATGCTGGAGGAATTATAGAAGTTATAGGCAATCCTGCGCTGTAACGGAATTTTTGTGGTTTTTATTGCGTTTCCTTTCCCCTTACCTTATAATCATGGGTAGGGGGAATTTTTTGATCCTATTTTCCCTGTCTATTCAAATCTCATAATAATTCAGGAGACGGCCCACCAAGCGGGAGGCAATTGATCCAAGAAAACGGCAAATAATCTTGTCCGACTTATCTTATAGTATATCGTATAGAAATGCAACGAAAATTTCCCCAAAGACAAAACGAGGGCCAACTTTCTTCATTGACGGTATTTTGAAATATCGTTTGTGATTGGTGGGGAAATATGCTACAATGTTTCTAAAGGGCAGCGCCCGGCGGTCGGGAACATCTGCAAGCCCCTGGGCGGCTGCAAAGCAAAAATACGATAGGAGGATGGGACTATGAAGCTAATGTTTGTAGGTGCGGACCATGAGGTTACGGGGAGCTGTCATTACCTGGAGGCGGGAGGCAAGCATATTCTGGTGGATTACGGCATGGAGCAGGGGGTCAATGTGTTTGAGAATGTGCCCCTGCCCGTGGATGAGGCGCTGATTGATTATGTGTTTCTGACCCATGCTCATATCGACCACTCCGGCCTGTTGCCCCTTTTGTACGCCAAGGGTTTTCGAGGACAGATCTATATGACCCATGCCACGGCGGATTTGTGCAGTATCATGCTCCGTGACTGTGCCCATATCCAGATGGCGGAGGCTGAATGGAAGAACCGCAAGGCCAAGAGAAGCGCATCCCAGCCTGCCATGGAGCCTCTCTACACCATGGAGGATGCGGAGGGCTGTATCAAGCGCATTGTAGCCTGCGGTTACGATACGGAGATCCAGGTTACGGAGAACATCAAGCTCCGTTTTACGGATATCGGCCATCTGTTGGGTTCCGCCAGCATAGAGGTGTGGCTGACGGAGGACGGCACTACCCGCAAACTGGTATTTTCGGGCGATATTGGCAATAAGGACCTGCCGCTGCTGCGAGATCCCCATCCCACCCGGGAGGCGGATTATGTCATTATGGAGTCCACCTATGGGAACCGGTATCACAGCAAAGACAAGCTGGACTATGTAGCTTCGCTGGCCCAGATTCTGCAGGAGACCTTTGACAGAGGAGGCAATGTGGTGATTCCCTCCTTTGCGGTGGGACGTACCCAGGAACTTTTGTATCTCCTGCGGAAGGTCAAGGTGTGCCGCCTGGTGAAAGGACACGAGGACTTCCCTGTGTATGTGGACAGTCCCCTGGCGGTGGAGGCCACCAATATTTTCCAGGAAAACCGTCTGGAATGCTTTGACGGGGAGGCGCTGGAATATGTGAAAGAAGGCATCAATCCTCTTTCCTTTGCAGGACTGCGCCTGTCCATCACCAGCGACGAATCCATAGCCATCAACTTTGACACCACGCCCAAGGTGATTATCTCCGCCTCAGGCATGTGCGAGGCGGGGCGTATCCGCCACCATTTAAAGCATAATCTGTGGCGTCCGGAATCCACGATTCTCTTTGTGGGCTATCAGGCCGTGGGCACATTGGGCCGGGCCATAGTGGAGGGAGCCAAGGAGGTTAAGCTGTTCGGGGAACCCATTGAGGTGAGGGCATCCATTAAAAAACTGGTGGGCATGAGCGGCCATGCGGACAAGGACGGGCTGCTGGAATGGGTGAATGCCTTTGAAGAAAAGCCCAAAAAGGTTTTTGTGGTACATGGCGAAGACAGCGTGTGTATGAACTTTGTGGAATGTCTGAAGATCGAGCATGGCCAAAGGGCTTATGCGCCCTACAGCGGCTCGGAGTTTGACCTGATTGCCAATAAATTTACCTACGAGGCGGAGCCTGTACCCGTCAAGAAGAGGACTACGGTGGCCACCGGCGTATTCGCCCGTCTGGTAGCCGCAGGCCAGCGCCTGGCGGCGATGATTACCAAGTGCGACGGCTGGGCCAACAAGGATCTGGCGAAATTTGCGGACCAGATCAACTCGCTGTGTGACAAGTGGGAAAGGAATATCTAGGCGGTACCCACCCATCGTTCCCGGAAAGGGAGTTTCACAATCGCCTAACGAAAGTATTATGGGT
This sequence comes from uncultured Lachnospiraceae bacterium, assembly GCA_947176785.1. Lineage (GTDB taxonomy): Bacteria > Bacillota > Clostridia > Lachnospirales > Lachnospiraceae > Acetatifactor. The sequence goes on along the minus strand of CAMWSA010000174.1, from coordinate 2,625 downwards.
AAGGAGAAAAAGCTCAATGAGCGTAGCAGACAGGATATTTATCAATATGTGCCGGGACATTCTGGAGAACGGCACCAGCACTGAGGGGGAGAAAGTGCGCCCCCACTGGGAGGACGGCACCCCGGCCTATACCATTAAAAGGTTCGGCGTGATAAACCGGTATGACCTGTCCAGGGAGTTTCCGATCATGACTCTGCGGCGCACTGCTTTGAAGAGCGCCACGGACGAGATGCTGTGGATCTGGCAGCAAAAGTCCAACAATATCCACGACCTGCACAGCCATATCTGGGATGAGTGGGCGGATGAGGAAGGCTCTATCGGCAAGGCATATGGCTACCAGATGGGAGTGAAGCATCAATACAGGGAGGGGATGATGGATCAGGTGGACCGTGTGATCTACGACCTGAAGAACAATCCCTTCAGCCGCCGCATCATGACCAATATCTATGTGCATCAGGATCTCCATGAGATGCGGCTGTATCCCTGCGCTTACAGTATGACCTTCAATGTGACCCAGAAGCCGGGGCAGGAGAAGATGACGCTGAATGCCATCCTAAACCAGCGTTCCCAGGATGTGCTGGCGGCCAACAACTGGAACGTGGTGCAGTACGCGGTGCTGATGCATATGCTGGCCCAGGTCTGCGATATGCAGGCAGGGGAACTGGTGCATGTGATTGCGGATGCCCATATCTATGACCGCCATGTGCCCATCATCAGGGAGCTGATTGCCAGAGAACCCCACGAAGCGCCGGCTTTCTGGCTCAACCCTGATATCCATGATTTTTACGGGTTCACCCGGGATGATGTACGGGTGGAAGGCTATGTGACCGGGGAGCAGATTAAGGATATCCCCATTGCCATTTAAGGTTGACCTATGCGGTCGGAAATAGCAACTACATGTGCCTGGAAAGAATGCTGCCCGATATCCGGACGCCCTTAAGGGGCCTGATACCGGGCATTGGCTGTAGCTTATAGGGAGTAGGCGGAACTCTATAAATAGAAGGAGACTGAATGCATGAATATCATTGTGGCTGTAGATAATAACTGGGCTATCGGCAATAAGGGGGATCTGCTGGTGCGCATCCCCAACGATCATAAGCATTTCAGGGAGGAGACCACCGACAAGGTGGTGGTGCTGGGCCGTAAGACTCTGGAAACTTTTCCCCAGGGGATGCCTCTGAAAAACCGCACCAACATCATCCTGACCCATGATCCCAGGTACCAGGTCAAGGATGCGATCATCGTGCATTCTGCGGAAGAACTGATGGAACAGCTGCGGGAGTATGACGATCAGGATATCTACATCATTGGCGGGGACAGCGTGTACCGTCAGCTGCTGCCCTACTGTAATGTGGCCCATGTAACCAAAATAGACCATGCCTATGAGGCGGATGCCTTTTTTCCCGATCTGGATCAGGACCCGGACTGGGAGATCACGGCGGACAGCGACGAGCAGACTTATTTTGACATTGCCTACCGGTTTCTGAGATATGAGCGTAAGGATCGCTAGAAAAAGGATTGTTTCCAAACAGAGACGAATTATTAAAGCTATGGTTACAGGAAGAGGAAGCAGCCCACATCCATGGATGGGATTTTTCTCATATAAGAGGAAAATATGAGGAGGGGCAAAAACTGCCCTGGGACTATGAGGAGATTGTAAGACGTTATTTGAAGCCGGAGCAGAAGCTTCCGGATACGGGATGTGGGCACCGCGGGGACTGAAAGAAGAAAATCCAATGTCGCTTCCTGTAAATTTCGTGTTGACATTAAAGAGGAAAGGTTTATAATTAACAGAAACAATAACACTGGCATAGCTGTTCGGGAGATAGGAAAGGATGACGGTTTGATATGGAAAAGAAGAATATTGACTGGGGCAATTTAGGCTTTGGATATGTACAGACAGATTTCCGGTATGTGTCCAATTTCACCGAAGGGGCGTGGGATGAGGGTACACTGACGCAGGATGCGGATATCGTGCTGAATGAGTGCGCCGGGGTATTGCAGTATGCCCAGACCATCTTTGAGGGGCTTAAAGCATATACCACGGAGGACGGCCACATTGTGACCTTTCGCCCGGACCTGAATGCGGAGCGGATGATGGATTCCGCCGTCAGGCTGGAGATGCCCGTATTTCCCAAGGAGAAGTTTATTGACGCGGTGAACCGGGTGGTGGCGGCCAACGAGACATATGTGCCCCCCTACGGCAGCGGTGCAACCCTTTATCTGCGTCCCTATATGTTTGGCATGAATGCCGTTATCGGTGTAAAGCCTGCGAATGACTATCAGTTCAGGCTTTTCTGCACTCCTGTGGGCCCCTACTTTAAAGGGGGAGTAAAACCCCTGACCATTCGTGTCAGTGATTTCGACAGGGCTGCTCCCAATGGCACAGGCCATATTAAGGCGGGGCTTAACTATGCCATGAGTCTGCATGCCATTGTGTCCGCCCATCATGAGGGATATGATGAGAATATGTACTTAGATCCCGGAACCCGCACCAAGGTGGAGGAAACAGGCGGTGCCAATTTCCTGTTTGTGACAAAGGATAACAGAGTGGTTACTCCCAAGTCAAGCAGCATCCTGCCTTCCATCACCCGTCGTTCCCTGATTCATGTGGCACAGGAATAT
>CAMWSA010000173.1 GCA_947176785.1 uncultured Lachnospiraceae bacterium | reverse complement strand
TATGTTATAGACAAAAGTAAATAAAGTCTGACAAAATATAGAAAATTCTTAAAGGTATATGCTTGCAGAATCTTGGCAAGTAGAATCAGGCTTCCAATAAATAATGTAGCTGGAAAAGCGGGTGAATCGGTAAAAAAGGGAAACTATAGGGAGGAAGATGAGATAGAGGAAGTAAAAAGTGAAAGGTGGAAAATAATTGAGTTGGAAATTACAAAGCATGCATATCAAAACAGGATGTAAACAAAAAATGTTATACAGAGGAGAAAAGAGTTATGAACAGAAAAAAGAATGAGTTTCCGATCCATCTGTTTTGCAGTCTGATACTGCTTGGCTTCATTCCGTTTATTTATACTATCGTAAGAACAAATTTGATCGTAGACAGTCTGGTGGAGGATGGACTGGGGATTGCAGGCCACATTGAATGGTTTGATCTGATCAATGAGACAATGCAGGCGTTTCTGATCATACCTTTGTATGCGCTGCTCAATAAGTGCATATGTGATGTTAATAAATTGAAGGAGAGGATCTTTCAGTCATTTTTAGCAGTCAATATTATCTATATACTATTTACCGTGATAGTTCTCATATACTGCAGGCAGCTTGTATCGGCAATGACTCTTGAACGTATTCCTGTGGTGACAGAATATCTTAAGTTAGAGGCGATCGGATTTATTATTGCAAATGCTGTTAGTTTTGCAAATGTGCTGTTTGTTGTTTTAGGAAAACCATCATACATATACGGCTTGGTTATTTTGAAAACAGTATTCACAATGCTTGGAGATTTGGTTCTGATCCCGAGGTTTGGAGTAAATGGAATTGCATATTCCAATATAGCAGTAAGCGCAGTATGTGTTTTGTTATGTCTGACCGCCGTATGGAAAGAAGGACTTGTTGCAGTTTCCTTTAAGTTTGATAAATCGTTTGTAAAGGATTATTTGTTTATCGGTTTATTCAGCGGTTCTCAGATACTGCTGGATAACATTATCTATTCTGCCGTTGTATGTAAAATGGTTAATGAAGTGGCTGAACAGGGGAATTATTGGACGGCGAATAATATCATATGGGGATTGATGCTTATTCCGATATCAGCATTAGCGGAAATCATTAAAAAAGACTGTAAAGATCAGTTAACATCAGTAAAAATAAAGCATTATAATATAGTTATAATAGTGACATTTGCTGCATGGCTGTGTTTCATCCCTGTGCTGAACCCGTTCCTGAAAAATATTATGGGAATTGAAGATTATGAGGTGATCAAACATATATTGATACTTTTGATACCCTTTTATCTTGCGTATAGCTACACGGTTTTATTTGATAATATACTGACAGGTTATGGGAAAACACAGTATTGTTTTATTGTGTCAGTGATTGTGAATCTGGTCTATTATCCGGTCATGTACGGACTGCTGCTAAAAGGTATATTTGTGCCAGGTATAACCTTTATCTGTGTGATGTTTGGTTTCGGTATGGTAGTGCATCTGGGGGGCAGTATTCTGTGTTTTTGTATAGAAAAGAGATTCGGAAAGAGTCTTCATAGTGTATTGAGATGACGTAAAAAACCGGATGAGAGCCTTTGGAAACAGAGCGGATAGGACGAAGAGACAGAAAGAGTTACACAAGGTAAACTATGTCTAATATAACTATACGCTTTCCCGTACCATAAATTCAATAATTACTATTCCAATCGTAATTTGACAAAAACAGAGTTCTATTCGGTCATGGATACACTCTATGACTTGAATAATCTTTGGATGCTGTCAGGATTTATCTGCCAGAACCGGAAGATCTTGTTCCAGAAAATCCAAGTCAGCATGAACGGCCAGAAAAGACCAGATTTTGTAGAAACCTTTAGATAGGGGAAGGACACTATGTTGTCAAAGATCTTTCAGATCATGGAAAGATTTCAGCAGAACGGCTGTATGGTGGCAGAAGATGTGGGTTTGGGTTCTTAGCTTATTGTAATTGGTGGGAAGACTGTGTATAATAAGGTTAAAAGATTTAAAAGTTATGGGACATACACAGTTTTCCAGCAGTCATTTTTGGAAGAAAACAGGGGTAGTTAATTATGGAAAACATAGAGGAAAAGCAAATAAAATGGGAAGAATTAAGCATTTCTAATGATTTCCTGTTTGGAAAGGTCATGCAGAATCCGGAGTTGTGCAAGGAATTATTACAGAGGATTCTCCCGGACTTGGAGATTGATCGCATAGAGTATCCAGAATTGCAGAAAAGTATCAACTTGGATATGGATGCCCGCAGTGTGAGGCTGGATGTGTATGTAAAGGATGAGAAAGAAGTTGTTTACGACATAGAAATGCAGGTAAGCAATACAAAGGAACTTCCTAAGAGAAGCCGATATTATCAGAGTATGCTTGACCTGCAATTAATTGATAAGGGGCAGCTTTATGACGAGTTAAAGAGAAGCTATGTCATATTTATCTGTCCGTTTGATTTATATGGGAAAGGGCGGCATATTTATACCTTTGAAAATATCTGTAAAGAAGACAACAGCATTTCCATGGGAGATGAGGCAGTAAAGATATTTCTCAATGCAAAGGGAACTCTGGATGATGTGAGTGATGAATTAAAGGCGTTCCTTGATTATGTGGCAGGGAAGAAGCCGAAGGATGCCTATGTGGAGAGATTGGAAGAAGCTGTAAAAAAAGCCAAGAAGAATAGAGAATGGAGGCATGAGTATATGACGTTGTTAATGAGAGACCAGGAGAATGTGAAAATTGGCGAAAAACGCGGAGAGGAAAAAATGCTTTTGTTAATGGAAAGATTGATAGAAGATAAGCGTTTTGATGATATTGCGAAAATAAAGGCGGATAATGGTTATCGGCAGAAACTTTATATGGAATATCATATAGTATAAGAGCAGGAGCATGACAGGGCAGAGCATTTCCGTGTTCTGCCTGAAATAATACTATGAGATTTTTCGCACTTAGATATGTTATGGAGAACCATATCATAAGTAGGGGCGAAAGGGAACAGATGTTCCTAAAGATAAAAGAGAATAAGAGTTATATATTTAACCCCATGGGAGTGTGCGGCTTCCATGGGGGTTGCTATTCATGACAATAGAATCCATGCTTTGTAAGGACTTTACAAGTTTTTGATTAGCCTACATGTTTCAGACACAGCTGTTTCAATACTTTGGCAATGACATTTGATTTTATGTGGGTTTCGATGTTTTGCACCAAATTAACATAAAATACTTGCTGGCGTATCCGTCCGCTAATGGCAAAGCGGAATTCCTGTACGCTGCCACCCCTGTATTGGGAGAATGTTTCCTCCGTATATGGAAATATTTTCATGGCGCAGTAACTGATGTTGATAAGGTTGACTAACATTTCAATCCCTTTCCGACTGCGCAGCATATACCCACACAGAGACCAGAAGGATTTTTGTTCATGTGTGTAGCAGAGGATACAAGTTTGGATGTTGTACATCCAAATACTGATTGGTGCAATATCGCAGGCAAAGCCAGCGATATGCATGTAGAGGTAAGTTTGGATTATACTGTGGCTACCCGGAGGACGGAAGCGCACTCATTTACAACCAGGAACGGAAGAAATGTGCCGCAGATTATCTTACAGGGGAACTGGGTAGAACAGTGGGGATTTGAGATTGGGTGCAGTGTTTCTGTGGAGTGTTATCAAGATAAGCTGGTTGTTTTAAAAGACTGAAAAATATAGTTGTCTGTTCGTATGAAATATGATAAAATTCCAATAAAAGCAGGAGGTGAGGCCATGAATACAGATACTACCATAGCGAAAAATATCCGTGTGGCTGATGAGAAAGTCAGCTATGATGCGGCCTGTAAGCGGCTGCTTTCGGAAAAGATTATTTTAGCATGGATTATGAAGAACTGTCTGGAAGAATACCGTGATTGTGATGTGGATGAGATTGCTGAGAAATATATTGAGGGTACGCCACAGGTAGGTGAAGTGGCAGTCGCCCCGGATGAATCCAATCGTGTTTCTATGATACAGGGAGTTGGAAGTCAGGATACTTCTTTGACAGAGGGGACAGTTACCTATGATATCCGGTTTTTTGCAACAGCTCCTGTATCCGGGGAATTAATTCGCTTAATTATCAATATAGAAGCCCAACATGATTTTTATCCGGGTTATCCGTTGATAAAGAGGGGAATCTATTACTGCAGCCGGATGATTTCGGCCCAATATGGAACAGAGTTTACAAATTCCCACTATGAGAATATCAAAAAGGTATACAGCATATGGATTTGTATGAATCCGCCAAAGAATCGTGAAAACAGTATTACCCGTTATTACATTATGGAAGAAAATCTGGTGGGAAGTGTAAAGGAACGAAAAGCAGATTATGATTTGATGGCGGCTGTTATGATTTGTCTTGGGAAAGAGGGAGATTCGGGTACGGATTTATTAAAACTGTTGAATGTGCTTTTGTCCACAGAAACCGGTTCACAGGATAAGTGTCAGATATTGGAGGAAGATTTTCATATCAGAATGACTCAGACATTGGAAAGTGAGGTGTCGCTTATGTGTAATTTAAGTAAGGGTGTGGAGGAGAAAGGAATTCGAAAAGGGATAGTAGCTATGGTATCTACATTAAAAGAGTTACAGATAGCGGATGAAATTATCTTGAGTAAGATTCAAGAGAAATTTGGCTTGACAGAAGAAACTGCAGAATCGTACTTGAAAGAAATAACCTAAAATATTTCAGGCAGAGCATTTCCGTATTCTGCCTGAAATAATACTATGAGATTTTTCGCACTTAGATATGTTATGGAGAACCATATCATAAGTAAGGGCGAAAGAGTAGATAATGTCAAGAAATAGAACAGAGATAATAATTTACAGCTTCTAGTGAAAATGACACACTTGCTTAATAAGGCGAAATTAAGTTTATAATATTAAACACCTGTTTTATGGAGTACGACCAGAAAGAAATGTTATACCCAAAAGGGCAGTTTGAAAAAAATGCAGATTTATATCCGGTCATTCCGCAATGTGAAATCGATTGGTTAAATGAGGAAATGTCCGATAAGGTGTTTCCATAGAACCTAAGATAATATGACGCTATTGATGAGAGACCAGGAAATTGGAGAAGAAAAGTTGACTAAACTGATAAGGTTATTAAATGAAGACGGCCGGTTATCAGATATCATTAGGGTATCACAGGATGAAGAATACCGTCAGGAATTTTATGAGGAATATCATATTAGTTAGAAGAGAAATTCACAGATTGGAGAAAGATTATGAAAATACGGTGTGTGTGGGAGCACAATGGCAATGACAGTATTTTGCATGCCAACAACTTTGTTGGAGCATATACACGTGGTGAGACAAAGGATATTGCTCTTCAAAAGATGACAAGAGAGGTTGCATCTTATCTGGAATGGAAAGGCGAAGCAGTCCCCGACTCTTTGGAGACGATAATCACACAGGAGAAAGCCTCTGTACTCACGATTTCGGATGCGGATTCAGATGTTCTTTTTGAGGAAGAAAAAGAGCCTTTATCCAAAGCGGAATACGAAGAATTAAAAGAACTTGCATTGAAATCCGCACAGGATTTTCTGGATTTGTATGAGGCGATTCCTGACAAGAATAAAAGCTGTCTGCCAGTCCGGAAAACCTTCTACGGGCAAGTTCCCCGTACGGCATCTGAAATGTATGAGCACACAAAAAATGTCAATGATTATTACTTTGGGGAGATTGGTGTTGAGACTGATCACGAAGGAACGATTGTAGACTGTCGGAAGCGAGGTTTTGTGACACTTGAAGACCAGCCAGATTTTTTGAAGAATATTGTCTGCCTGGGCAGCTATAATGAAGAATGGTCGTTGCGGAAAGTGCTGCGGCGTTTTATCTGGCATGACCGTATCCACGCAAAGGCGATGTACCGAATGGCAGTCAGAACATTTGGCGGTAACATTCCAAATGTGTTTCACTTCATATAAAGCTTTCCATTTATTGAACAGTTAAGTTGAGACAGATTCTGTAATTATATGTAAGAATATACACTATGTTTTAAAACTTATGCATTGGGAACATTTTTCCGAAAAGGGATTTTGGATAAAGAGCGGTTCGTGGAGAAAACGGAGGAATTATCAGGGAATGATAGATCTGCAGCTTGTCGATGCTGGACAGCATTATAAAAAGCTGAACAAAAGTTACATCATATTTATCTGTCCGTTTGATTTATACAGTAAAGGTCGGCATACCTATACCTTTGAAAATATATGTAAAGAAGACAACAGTATTTCAATGGGAGACGAAGCAGTAAAGATATTTCTGAACGCAGACGGAACAATGGATGATGTCAGCTGTGAATTAAGGGCGTTTTTGGATGCATTTACAAGTATTCTGCCTTGTTAGTTTTGCAGCTTCCATGGGGTTAATATAGCTGACCATTTCAAATTGTCAAGGAACTATGCGGCAAGAGTACCGTCAGTAAATGAGGCTGGTGCGTGGTCAGAGTATTGGATTCCAGGTGGATATACTGGTGGTGGTGTTCCAGAGGCAGTAGTTGATATAGAATGCATAAAAGGAATCCAACAGCTATTGGAGAATATCACATTATCAAAGAGCAAAAATGTGACAGGGCATTTTGCATATGGAGTTTCATGGGATATGATTAAAAATATTGTTTTTGATATGGGAAATGTACTTACAATATACAATGCCAGAGAGTATATTTACGGATATATCAATAATGAGGAGGATTTCCGGTGGATGAAAAATCATCTCTGCGCATCAGTAGAGTGGCTGAAGATGGACAGGGGAACCATTTCAGATGAGGATGCGATTGCCTCTATATGCAGAAGAATGCCGGAACATCTGCACAGCACAGTGAAACGGTTCATCAATGAGTACCGCATGGTACAGCCGCCCAATCCGCCTATGGAAAAGCTTGTGGAGGAACTGTCTCAAAGCGGCTATGACTTGTATTTGCTGTCCAACACATCACACCGTTTCCGGGTGTTTAGCCAATACATCAAATCAATTCCGTATATGAAGGGCATATGGATTTCCTGTGAACATGGGCTGCTTAAACCGGAACCGGAGGCATACCTCGATTTTTTCCGGACATTTTCACTTGATCCTGCGGAATGCTTTTTTATTGACGATAATCCGGCAAATATAGAGGCGGCCGGGAACCTGGGCATGAACGGATGCGTGTACTATGGAGACGTAAGGGAACTCAGATCTTTTATGCGTGAAAATGGTATTAAGGTCAGCCAGGGATGAGACCCGGGAGCATGCCGCAGGTATTTGGATGAAATTTGAAAGATGATCTTTCCGAAAACCAGAGCGGTATAATGAAGCCGGTAAGAAAGCGGAGTGTGATGGAGGAAGTATCTTGTGAGTGAAAAAACAGAACTGACGTATTTGCAAGAAAGAAACCAAAAGATAATAGATGCAGTCGAAAAAAAGCAAATATTGTGTGTCCAGGTGCCCTTGCCTTAATAGGGATAAACGATTCCTTTACGACGGGAGATTTGCGTAGTTATTAATGAACCTGATTGAAGAAGGCTTAAAAGCTTGGAGACAAGTTCTCAGCTTATTGTAATTTGCCGGAAGGCTGTGTATAATAAATATAGATAACAAAGTTTTGAGATGCGGGCGAGAATTCTGATTTTTGGGACACTTATAAAAAAGGCGGGATACTGACAGAAATCACACAAATGGGAAAAGAGGGAAACAGTGAGATTAGCGACCTATAATATTTGGAATAGCCCGGCGGGAATGCCTCTTCGATTTGCACAGATAGTCAACGAAATTATGAATCTGGATACAGAC
>CAMWSA010000172.1 GCA_947176785.1 uncultured Lachnospiraceae bacterium | reverse complement strand
GCGTTTATCAGATGCTCCGGATCCAATCCATACTCATAAAAATCAATATATTCATAGCGCTGCGCCCTGATAAATGTTTCCCAGGCATCAAAGGTTCCGGCAAAAGACGCTTCATTCCCCAAAAAGTCTATAATCCGAAAAACCTTTTTCCCGTTTGCAGAAAAATCCCTTCCAATAACAACAGCATCTATATTTCCATTATTTTCAATACCCATCACCCTATATTGATATTTGATATGTTTGAAATATCTGTGTTCAATGTAATTCACATCCTTGTACGGTAAAATATCCTTATACTGTGTGTTATCGAAATTTTTCCTGAACTGTTCGATATTTTCAAAATGAATCATATTGTATGATAAACTGCTGTTTTTCTTCGCAACCTTTCTGTCGGACACAACTGCTATCGAAAAATCATCAACATCCGGATTCAGTCTATAGTACTGGTCCAGCTTGGCATTAACATGTCCGATCAGTTTTCTGTGCCCTTTTGTCTGCGGATTCGCCCCACAATCCGCAAGCATTCTACAGCCAGTCTGTTCCTGAACATATTTAAATATTTCCGTACCCAGCAGAAAATGTGGATTCTGAATAACCTTCCAGATTCCTCCGCCCATATCCCTTGGTTTTTCGCTTGCATAGGGGATATATCCACATACACCGTATATTTTTCCGGTTTTACTGTCCTCTGCTATGACAAATGTGAATTCCCCATTCCAGGCATGCTCATAACACATAAGCTCTTTACTGTTGGCCATGACATGGTTTTCTCCCCAATGCTCCTTTATAAACAGCATTACTTTATCTATTTCATCCATACCGGCCTGACGGATTATAATATCATCTTGCATTTTGCCCCTCCAAAATCTTTTTTATCAGGTTAATGATTGTATCCTTATTGGCAAAATTCTCAAGAATCACCATCTCTGGAGCTATCTCCATTTCAAAGTCCTCTTCCAGTTGGACCACCAGATCAATCACCTGGATAGAGTCCAGAATCCCATCCTTATACAGGTTGTCCCCCTTATAATTTAAAGCTTCTTCATTAAGGTCTCCTAAAATTTTCAAGATTTTTTCTTCCATTTCACCATCCTCCAACTCATTACCTCTGTCATATTGCCTATAAATACGCTTTTAATTTTTCCCTGTCTATTTTGCCATTCGCATTCAACGGTATATTCTCCATGTAAATCACTTTTCCCGGCAACATGTAATCTGGAATCATATTCTCCAGCAGCGGACGCAACTCCTCTTTTGAAATATCCCAGTCCAAAAACAGGCATATCCGTGCATGCTTTTCATCGTACAGACAACAGCATCTGGTTACATCCGAAAGGGACGATACAGCAGTTTCTATCTCTCCAAGTTCAATTCTATGTCCAAGGTGCTTTATCTGGAAATCCTTCCGAGATAAATATACCAACTCGCCGCAATCATTATACTTAACCAGATCACCCGTTCTGTATATCTTTTCTTCATATGCATGATTCAACGGATTCTGAACAAACATCTCCTTCGTTTTTTCCTGGTTGTTATAGTATCCGGCGGCCATTCCGGTTCCCCTTACACATAGCTCTCCTATTTTGCCCGGCTCCTCTACCAGAGCCTCCTCCTCATCCAAAACCATGATATCTGTGTTTTTCATCGGGAACCCTATGGGAAGCGGCTCATCATCCGCAAACTCCCTGTTGACAATATAACAGGTACACGCATATACGGCCTCGGTTGGCCCATATAGATTGGCATACACCACATTTGGCAGATACTGTCTCCAAATATTTAGTTGCTTATTTGGCATTACTTCACCGCAGAAAATGACTCTTTTCAAAATATCCGAAAGATCAACGCTTCTAAATGCTTTGATTTTTGAGACCACGATCAGCGCGGATGGTACCCACGAAATTGTATTGATCTGCTTTTCTCTCAAAAATTCCAGCAGCCGCACCGGCTGCACAAATAAATCTTCAGGGACAAGATACAGCGGGGCACCGGACTTCATGCTCAAATAGATATCCGGAACCGAGACGTCAAAATAAAATGGTGCCTGATTTGCGAAACTATCCTTGGGACATATGTCAAATGTCTCAGCAAACCAGTCTATACAGTCAATCACTCCCCTGTGTGTGATGCTGACGCCTTTAGGAGTCCCTGTAGACCCGGAGGTAAAAAGCACATACAGCAAATCCGTGTCAATGATCTGTTGTCTCCTTTTCTCGACTGCCTTATCTGCCGATATGGGGGCAACCTCTTCATATATAATATACTTCCCTGTATAATCGAACTTTTCAAATTCCCCTTTTAACTCTTTTGAGGTAATTACCGCCCTGGGCTGCAATACTTCCAATATACGACTTATGCGCTGTTTAGGCATACCAATATCAATGGGGGAATAAAAATCCCCGGCATAGGCTATTCCCATAAATGAAACCGGCACCCTGACACTTTTTTCCAGAAAGACAACAACCGGTGCTTTGTTTTCTATTCCGCTTTCAATAATCGCTTTTGCAAGTCCAACTGCCTGATCATGATATTGCCGATAGGTCACCTCTTCCTTTTCATCCCAGATGGCAATTTTATCGCCAAAACTTTGGCTGCTGCTTTCCAGCCAATCCAAAACGCTCGCCTGCATATCATTGATCCTCCTTAATTTCTTCCGCCTGTATTCTCATATAATTCTCGCTCTTTGGCGGGAAATCATTGCAGTCAAGCCTGGGTAGTCTATACCGGCTGTCCCTATCCAAAACGGCGACTCTTACCTCCGTAGTAAATCCAAGGCAGCATCCACGATTCTTTATATACTCTATGACCTGGTCATTATAATTTCCATAAGGATAATTCATAACCCAGCTTTTGCTGTCTATAAATCCATCCATTACCGCCAGGGCTTTATCAATATCCGCCCGCATCTGTTCCTCTGGCAGATTCCCCAGCCAATAATGGTCATATCCATGAATTCCTATATACATGCCGTGGCGCTTCATCGTCCTGATCTGCTCCTCTGTCATATATAGTTCATATGCCAGCTGCTCCTCAGGGACTCCTACATATTTTTCAAAAAGGTCACTGCTTATACGTTTTCTCAAAGCTTCAGGCAGTACTGTCTGCAACATGTATTTTACAAAAAGAACCTCGCCCGAATCGAACCGCCCGACTTTCGTTCCATACTGCTCCCATAACTCCTTATTGCCGGGAAAATCGAACTCTTTTCCCCTATAATAGTCCATCCTTTCAAAAACGTCCGCCAACAATTTTTGTGGAACCGCACCAGCCAAAATATAATGGAGTTTATTCACGTCTAATAAGCAGTGTTCTGCAAATGTCTTCGCCGGAATAAAAAAGGAACCCTGTACTCCTTCCTCCTCCAAGATTGGCATTGCATAAGTAAAATGATCAATGTAACCATCATCAAATGTCAATAAAAGAGCATTTTCAGGAAGCTTGTATTGCCCGTTTGCTGCTAAAATGGCCTCTTCCATTGTAACTATGTGAAACCTTTGGCTTAAGAACCCTATCTGTTCCCGAAACAATGGCAAGTCAAGTCCTTTAATGCCAGGATATCGACTATGCGCTAAATCTCTCGTATAGTGGTACATCACAACATATAGCTTATTTCCCGATATATTTCCCATAATGTCCCTCTTTCCATATATGCACGCAGCCCGCTGTTCCCTACAGCGTTCTTTCCATATGACGATACTGTCATTGATAGGATTCGGCCCTTTTACGAACAGACGCATACTCTGACTCCTCAGACCATAAGCGCTCCGCAATCACTTCCATCATTTTTAAATCCTCTTCGCTGTCTATATCAAGTATTCCCGTATCCTGCATAATCCATATCAATGCCTTGCGCTCATATATTTGGCTGCCAAGCAGATAGGCTCTTCTGTATGCATAAATGGATGCGTTCATGTCATAACACCTGGGAGCCTGCTGCCGTGCGACAAAATCGGACTTCATTACAGTGGTATAATACCCGTTTTCATCCTGCAATACCATGTTGAAATATGGTGAACGTCTGGCTTCGGCAACGCTGTATGCTATATCCGCTTTTTCATCTTCCAAAAGGGTTCTGACGGTTCCGTCAATATCCCCTGCCGTTCGCAGCGGCGATGTCAGATCCAGGTCCACAATAATATCATATACAACACCATTTAACTGTTCGACCTCTTTTAAGGTGTCCTGGATCACATCCTTTTTGGCAACCAGATCTCCGGCCAGAAAATCCTTCCTGTCCACAGATATATACTCTATACCTGTTTCTCGCAGTTGTTTCACCAGCAGTTCACTGTCGGTATTTATAGCCAGATCCATGTGATCCGCCGCATTATATTTCAGTCTGTACTCTTCAAACGCCGCAACCGTGTAATAGATCAGCGGCTTTCCCAAAAACAACCGGGTATTTTTCCCTTTTACCCCTTTTGATCCTGCCCTTGCGCATATCACAAATAAAATATTCAACGCTGCTCCTCCGACACAAATTTTATCAGGTCATTCGCCCTGTCCATCTCATTAAAGCTCTTTTCTCCCAATTGGACCAAGTCAAAAAAATATTCCATTTCTGTAAGGTAGAAATCATCCTGTCCAAAATCAATTTGCCTGTCCCCTTTATTTTGCTCCATAATTTTTATTGTGTTACGGTTGATATCCACAATATATTTCTCCCGGTTTCCCATGAGTTCCAGCTGTCTGACTGTCTCTGCTCCAAAATAATCCAGATGAAGTTCCAGCATCTTATCAACGTACTTTGCAATATATACGGCAATATCGTCCGAGTCTATTTCCAGATCTGAACAGCGGCCAACCAGTTTATACATTTTTTCCGGCAGTCCAAACAGATACGCAATATAATCCCACTCGTGGATCAAGTCCAGTTCGACGCCGCCGCCCAGCTTTTTATTTGCGCTGTATACATTTCTGTAATCAACCCCTCTTCTCCATTCCGGCAAATAGGAAGACGATATTGCTCTTATAGAATGAAATCCTGCTCCCTGCCCCACCAGTTCTTTTATGTATCTGATCACCTTTTTATGGCGCAATGGGCAGGCCACATAGTATACACCGGCTCCCAAATGTAAATCGCTGATCTCCCGATATTTCTCAAATACCGGCTTTTCAATAAACATATGCCGTGTCTTATGGAGGAACTGCTTCACCGTTTCATAATGAAATACCGTTGGATTGGTCACGAAAATCACATCATAGTCGTCGGGCATGGTGTCGCTCGAATAGTGTGTCTTCGAAATAAGAGTATCTAACCCGTCCTCTAATTTTCTTCCTTTTACCCTGAGCGCCTCAACCGTAAAAGCTATGCTGCGCTCTGACAGCACCCTGGCTATGTTGCGTAAATGCCTCTGCCCGATCGAGCCTAAACCAACCATACATATCTTCATTACCGCTTATCCCTCAATCTTCTTGATCAGGTCATACATTTTTTCTGACGATCACATGTGCCCTGTTTCTATACTCTATGGCATTTCCATCCGCATCCGTTGTACGGATAATCTGGAACTCACAGATACTGCCTTTGTCGCCTACTAAGTCTTTTATGCTTTGCACTGTATAGTAGGACTTTACAGTACCCTTATCAAATCCTGCCAAAGCCATCTCATCCATGTCTCCCTTGGTATCATCCATATAAAGGTCCAGATACATTAAGCCATTCTTTTTCAGTACCCTGAAAGCCTCCTCCAGCCCTTTTCCCGCTGTGTCTCTTGGCATACAATCCAGCACGCCGTAAAGTATACAAAGATGAAAAAAGTCATCCTCATATGGTAAGTCTGTGACGCTGGCTACAAGCATCCTGTCTGCCAGTTCCTGCTTGTTAAGCAGCCCCATCCACTTTCTTCCTTCTGCAATCGCATCGCTGGACAAGTCTATTCCATAAGGATTCAATCCAAACTCATCCAGCAATTTTATGTGTCTGCCAATACCACACCCCATATCCAAGCTTTTGAAGTTCCTCCATTCGGAAGCTTCCAATGGCATAATATCCATGAAATCTGATATTCCCGTCCTCTTACGTACATATCTGTTTATAAATCTCACAAGATCTTCATTCGGATAAAAAACAAAGTTACCTCTTCTTCTATACGCTTCGTTCCACAGATCCTGTCCCATACTGCCTAAGTCCATAGTCATTTTCCTTTCCGTTTTGTCTATCCAGCGCTTCTATTAGGCTTATCCGACGATTCAACCGAAAGAACTGTCAAGTCATACATTTTTTCTGACGATCACATGTGCCCTGCATCCATACTCAATGGCATTTCCATCCGCATCCGTTGCACGGATAATTTTTAACTCACAGATGCTGCCCCTGCCACCTATTAATTCTTTTATGCCTGGCACTGTAAAATAGGACTTTACGGTACCCTTATCAAATCCCGACAGAACCTCCTCATCCATATCTCCCTTTGTATCATCCATATAAAAGTCCAGATACATTAAGCCATTCTTTTTCAGTACCCTGAAAGCCTCCTGCAGCCCTTTTCTCGCCGTGTCTCTTGGCATACAATCCAGCACACTGTGAGATACGCATATATTAAAAAAGTCATCCTCATATGGTAAGTCTGTGACACTGGCAACAAGCATCCTGTCTGCCAGCTCCTGCTTGTCCAGCACACCCATCCACTTTCTTCCCTCTGCAATGGCCTCGCTTGATAAGTCTATTCCATGGGGATTCAGCCCGAACTCATCCAACAATTTTATATGTCTGCCAATGCCACACCCAATATCTAAGCTTGCAAAGTTCCTCCATTCGGAAGCTTCCAATGGCATAATATCCATGAAGTCTGATATTCCCGTCCTCTTGCGGACATATCTGTTTAGAAATCTCACAATTTCTTCATTTGGATAGAATACAATGTTACCTCTTCTTCCATACGCCTCATTCCACATGTCCTGTCGCATACTGTTTAAGTTCATAATCGTTCTCCTTTCGTATCTGCTTATCCCTCAATCTTATTGATCAAATCAATGATCTCCTGATCTTCCGCAAAACCATATAATGCCTTTTTCCCTTTCACCACTTCAAAAAACTCCTCCACTTCCCTCATATACGCCGCTTCATTGATAAATGCGCCGTATCTCTCATCGTGGATATAATTGTTAAAATCAATGGTGCGCTCCGTGCCTTTTTCCACATCCCTTTCCAGCAGAGAATCCGGTGTTCCATCCCAGGCAAGGTACAGGCCCTCATTGTATATTTCCAGTTTTCTGACTGCCCTGCGTGAAACCACATCCACAACAACACTTCCAATGGTTCCGTCTGTATGTGTCAGCTGAAGCATATAGGTGTCTGGGAATTCAATCTCCAGATGGGAAAAATTGTTCTTTATGACATTCACACTTTGAACCTTCCCAAATGCGGTAACAAGCCACGGCAGTTCTATGGCCAATATTTCCCGGCATCCGTTGGTCCCCTTTTTGCTGACAAAAAAATCCTTCAAGTTGTCCCATGGATGCCAGTCCGGCAAATACTGCCCCACATGGTACGCATATACCTTTTTTTCTCTATTGGCCCTGACTTTTTGCAGGATATACTGTATCTCATCTTTATACAACGGTGTTGCTGAAAGGAACAGTGTCCTCTTTTGGGCCTCTGCCAGAGCCATATTCCTTTCATAATCTGTGTCCATCAGATTGATTTCCGTAAAAACATGAAATCCTTTTTGCAGGCATATACGGATCAGCTTACAATGTGATTCCGGAGAAGTACAGATAAATGCCGCGTAAACCGGCCCGGAAATATCTTCTATATCTCTGTAAACCGCTATTCCATAGTCCAGCCTTACTTTCTCTGCCCTTTCCGGATTGCTGTCAATACCGGCAATTGTACATTTCGGGTACAGCTG
>CAMWSA010000171.1 GCA_947176785.1 uncultured Lachnospiraceae bacterium | reverse complement strand
CTGTTACCTCCACATTCTTTTTTATTTTGAATGTCCGCAAAATTCGTCCTACATCTGTCACCCACAATGGTCCGTCTGGTGACTGCCAGTTCTGAGCCGGCGGTTCTTGAAACAGCCTCCCTGTACCTGAGGATCAATGCCTCCTTTTATTTCCTGCCCGCCACCATCTGCATTCTGCG
Organism: uncultured Lachnospiraceae bacterium; assembly: GCA_947176785.1. GTDB lineage: Bacteria > Bacillota > Clostridia > Lachnospirales > Lachnospiraceae > Acetatifactor. The sequence goes on along the minus strand of CAMWSA010000171.1, from coordinate 7,701 downwards.
CAATAGCATGCAGGGCTTTGGCGATACCAGGACGCCGCTGGTCTCCAGCCTCATCGAACTGGCCGGCAAGGTACTGATTGCCTTCCTTCTGGCACCTGTCGTCGGTTATATGGGGATCATTGTCGCGGAACCCATTGTATGGGCACTGATGGTAGTCCCCCTGCTGACCGGCATGAGACAGGCCGGAAAGAAGCTGGCCGGCTGTTGTCCGGGTTGGTCTCCATGATGTCAGCCATGCAATCCCGCCCTATGCGGTTGATGGCCGTGTCTGCGCCCCTGCCCCACTTTTCCTCGTCCTCAATCTCGATATACCCAAAGAGAGTCAGAGTCTCCCGGTTACACCTCCCTAAATAAACATACGTCCCTTATCTCTCCTCCACTACCTGGAAAATATAGAACTTCAGATAATAACTCTGGTCCGCTGCCCACAGGATGGGGTGGTCGGGGCCTTGCGTGCGGAATTCCACCTGGCGCAGGCGTCTGTGGGCACCGGCGGCCGCTTCCCGGATGGTCCTGGCAAAAAGCTCCGGTTCCATGAAGTGGGAGCAGGAACAGGTCACCAGGTAGCCTCCGTCCCGCACCAGCTTCATCCCCCGCAAATTAATCTCACGGTAGCCCTTGGCAGCATTTTTGACAGAATTGCGTGACTTGGTGAATGCCGGAGGGTCCAGAATCACCACATCGTATTTCTCGCCCTGCGTCTCCAGCCGGGGCAGCAGTTCAAACACATCCGCGCACTGAAAATGCACCCTGTCCTGTAATCCATTCAGCGCCGCATTCTCCATTGCCTGATCCACCGCCAGCCGGGAAGCATCCACCCCCAGCACACTGGCTGCTCCGGCGATACCCGCATTCAGGGCAAAGGAGCCAGTATGGGTAAAGCAGTCCAGCACCTTCTTGCCCTTGCAGAGACGGTGGATGGCGGCCCGGTTATTCTTCTGGTCCAGGAAAAAGCCTGTCTTCTGGCCGTCCTCCACATCTACTATGTAGCGGACGCCATTCTCCTGTATCTCCACCTTTGTGTCAAAGGGCTCGCCGATAAAGCCCTTGCTGCGATCCATCCCCTCCTTCAGGCGCACTTTGGCATCGCTTCGCTCATAGACCCCCCGGATCGAGATGCCGTCCTCCGCCAGGATTTCCTTCAAAACCTTCACTATGGTCAGTTTCCATCTGTCAATGCCCAAAGCCAGGGATTCCACTACCAGCACGTCAGAGAACTTGTCCACCACGATGCCGGGCAGGAAATCCGCCTCGCCGAAAATCACACGGCAGCTTGAAGTATCAACGGTCTCCCTGCGGTAAGCCCAGGCGTCCCGCACACGCCGGCGAATAAACGCCTCGTCAATGACGACTCCCTTTTTCCGGGACAGTATACGCACAGCGATCCTGGATCCCGTGTTAATAAAACCGCTTCCCATACAGTAGCCGTCAAAATCACGCACCTCCACCACATCCCCGTTCCGGGGACTGCCCGTAACGGAATCTATCTCATTGTCATAGACCCACAGGCCCCCGGCCTTCAGGGTACGCCCCTCTCCCTTTTTCAATGTCACTACTGCCTGCTCCATAATTTCCCCCTCCCTTTGCTTTCCGATACAAATTCTATTGAATTTGCAGAAAAATATTGACATTCCACTACACATAGTGTATTATTTTAATGTTCAGCGGCGTGTGGCTCAGCTTGGTAGAGCGCTACGTTCGGGACGTAGAGGCCGCAGGTTCGAATCCTGTCACGCCGATTTAAAAAAACTCCTGCTCCCAGGAGTTTTTTTGTTTACCCACTTTATAACCGCAGCCTGGACAATGCCTTCTCACCGATCAGACACTCCCCGTGTTCCTCCAGATACACCGCCTTATCCTCCGTGGCCGCATACAACTCGCCAAACTCCAGCGCCTGAATGCTGGCTCTGCTGTAGCGCTCATAAGAAGCGCCGCCGCGCTCCAGATACAGGTAATATGTACCGTCCTGCTGATAGAGCCTGCTGGCCACACGCAGATTCCTGGGCAGCACACCCGCATAAGCACAGAGATTGCGCATGTTGTCAAAACGGAAAATCGCGAAACGGGGCTTTTGAGGCTCGGCCTCTTTCTGTGCGGGAGTTCCTGTGCCGTCCTGCTGCTCCGGCAGCGCCTGCCCTGTAGACCCTGCTTCCACAACGTCCTGCCCTGCGGCCGCCGTCATCATAGCCTGGGCAAGCAGCCCTGCAATGGTAGAGCCGTCCAGCCCCAGCTTTTCCTTCAGAATCCGCCGCATCTCCCTCAGATAATTCATGAGATTCGCGCCGTTTCTCAAATCATCCGGAGTCCTCTCTGTAAAAGTCAAGATCATACCCTGATCCGGCAGCATCATAATCTGCAGGTCGAAGGCAAACTGAGGCGGCTTGTAGTCCACCTCCTCCACGGCCTGGGCCATGATCTCCTCCACAATCTCTCTCGCCTTATCGCTGCGCGTCACAAAATCCTTATAAGAAATGTCATACTCCTCCAACTCCTCGTTGGAAAGAAAGCATTTCACTGTTTTTTCATCCACTCTCTCGATCTTCATACGCCATGCCATACCTTTCTGAGAATCATTCTAACAGATATAAGGCAGTATGTCAAATTCAACTGATATTTCCTTCCGCCCTGCTGTCATGGGAATTTATAGGAACTGTAAATAAATTACTTCCCAGTTGGCGCAGGACAAGGCTTCCTGCCCGAGGAGGAGGAATAAGGCGTACAGGTGTACGCCGATTGACGGCGCTGTGTGCCGGTGGTACATGTCCGGCGCAGACCGACGCGGTGCATGGAGCTTTGGGCAAGCCAAATGGTAAGATCATTTATTTACGGTTCCTTGGCATGCCTGCGCATACAGGCTTCCCCTATGCCCAGAATCATAAACACTGCCGAGGTACTCATCACCTGCTGGAAGCTGAAAATATTATTCACTGTATAAGCCAGAATCCCCATGCCTGCCGCACCTGTCAGTGTATCCCCCCTGCCCGCCTTCAGATACCGGCATATGGCAGTCACCATCAATCCTATGTAACCCACGGCCCCCAGCAGCCCTTCGTTGATCAGTACGGTCAGCCACTCGTTATGGGCATTGGTCAGCATCAGTCTGCCGAAATATTCCTCCACCATCTGCTTCAGCGCCGGATTCGCGCCGCTGTGAATATAGAGGGCCATGGCGTCAGGCCCCACCCCCACCAGCTTCCCCAGCATATTCTGGTCCAGAAAGCAAGTCAGCCCCGCCGTCCAGGTGATGCCCCGGTTACTGCCCCAGGGGGCGTCAAAGGTGAAGGCCCCCATCTCCGACAACGCTCCAATGCTGCCCGGATGCCTGGTATTGACGGCCAGCAGAACGAAATAAAGCACCAAAGCGCCCCCCGCTGCCGACCAGGCGGCAATGCCCAGCAGGGACCAGGCCCTGGCAGAAAAGCGTCCCGCCCGGCGGCTTTGATATACCAGAAACCAGCCAAGCAGCGAACCGCCCAACATAAAAAACGGAAGCGGCGACAGAGTCAGCAGATCCGTGGTATTCTCGGAATAGGTAATGGCCTGAGGCCAGATCCGCCGGATTACCCAGGTGAGGAGACACACACCTGACAACAGAATACAGCCCTCCCAGAAACGCTGCAGTTTCCCGGCATCCCTCATGGACAGCAGATAGAACACTCCTGTCAGAAGCAGCAGCGCCACAATCCCACTGCTGCTGCCCTGCGTAACCAGGGTAGCAAGCCCTGTCCCCAGAATAAAAGCGCCGACTCCCCGTGCCCATTTTTTTCCTGCGCCTCCACATCCCTGCCATAGATAATATGCAATCCCCGACACTATTGTCACAATGTAACCGCAGTACCAGTTGATATTGCCGATGGTAGAAATATATTGCGGATTTGCGGCCTTCATCTCCAGCGGATAGACTCCGAAACGGTTCAGATACCCCAGCAGCATTACCACCGCCATAGCAATAACCCACAGCCCGATCATCCAGTCCCTGCGCTGCCACAGGCGGGAAACCAGAAAATAAATCCCCAAAAACAGCAGCTGTGTCAGCAGCCCCAGATACCAGCCGGATACCCCGTAAAAGGTATCCCCCCACTCAGTCTCCTCCTTAAAGGAGGTATGCAGGTAGGAGCAGATCATCGCCGCCAGATACACCAGCGCAAACACATCCGTGGCAGACAGAATAGGCCGGCTTCCTTTGCCCCGCTTCCCTGACAGATACCGGCAAGTGAGCCGGCAGAGCAGATAGGCTGCTGCCAGAGGCAGAATCACTTTGCATGCCAACAGACTGGCAGAGCGGAAAAACAGGCATTTCTCCGTTCCGATATAGCGGTAGCCCGTCTCTGTGGTATACAGCGGCAAAACTACCATCAGCACCGTCATGTACAGGCTTACCAGAATATCCGACAAATCCCGGAGAATCCCGCACAGGCGCTCTGCCGGGGCGGGCCTTGTCCCCTTATCCTTATTGGTCTTTACAGGCTTCATGGCTTTCCTCTTCTCAAATAGCTTTTCTCTTTATACCCACGGGCGGTTAGATTTACAAAAATCTAAGCGCCTGTTAGTATAGTTTACTATATCGGCCACAAAATGCCAATCCCCAAAGCGGTTTTTCCGTATCCAGAAACCCGGATGGATACTTTTCACAGGCATCCGGAAGGTGATCCTCACGCCGCCGGGATTTTCCTTCCCGCCTGACACCTGTCGTCAGCTTCTGTTGACTGCGCCGTGGGGAAATCGGAAAAGCTCAGCGGTCGTCAGTATACGTTCCGTTCCCTGCCTCCCCAAAGCGCCGCCGGAAACTCTGCCAGCTCTGGTAAATGATCATAAATCCCAAAGGCCCTTTGATGATCCCCCACAGGCCAAAGAGTTGAATTCCCGCATAGACCGCTGTCAACACTGCAACGGGGGATATCCCCATATGCTTTCCAATGAGACGGGGTTCCAGTATCTCCCGCAGAAATACACAGGCGGCATATAAAATCACACAGGCCAGCGCCCTGCCATAGCAGCCCTGAAACAGCTGCGCCAGCGCCAGAGGCAGCAGCACGATCCCTGTGCCGATAAAAGGCAGGGCATCCAGCAATCCAGCCAGCATCCCCCACAGCGCCCCGTGGCGGATGCCGCATATGCCCAGTACCACTCCCGCCGTCAGGGAAATCAGAGACATAATGACCACCTGGGCCTTGACAAATGTAGCAATATAACGGATGATCCCGCAGATCACCTCCAGCAGCACATGGAACTCTTCACGATCCAGCAGATTATTCATGATCCGGTCATAATCCTTGGCCAACAGCACAGCCGCAATGACAAAGGTCACAAGGAAGCCTCCCAGCAGCGCTATCTTTTTCAGATATTGGAGGGAGCCGGACAGCATCCCCGCCGCGCCTTCCGCCTGCAGGTAATCCATCCACTCCTCCAGTCTCGCCAGCAGTGTGGATTCCAGATATTCTCCGTCGATACCCAGCATATCTCCGATAGAAGTACTGCCCTTTTGAATCAACTCCTCCAATTCCTGCTCCACTGCCTCCAGCTGGCCCACCCACTCAGGCAGGCTGCCCACGATCCACGAAAAGAGTACCCACACCAGGATCACCAGCAGCCCACAGCCCAGGATCAGCAAAAGAACAGCCCCCACCTGCCGGTGAATATGGAGTTTTGCCTGCAAATTTTTCAGAAACGGGCCAAAAATAGTCACAAACAGCATGGCTACCAGAACCGGCGAAAACAGAGGCGTCAGATATTGCAGAAAAAAATACACTACTGCGGTGATCAACAATAGTGTAATCATTTTGCTCTGTTTGACTTTCTCCAGCATACCCAACCTCCGCTCTGCGTGGGGCATCGCACATGGCCCCGAAACACTGCGGATAGTATATGGAAAAAGAGGAATTTTTATTCCCGGTTCATCCAGGCAGGCGCAATTTCACGGAAAATCTCCCGGCCTGTCGCCGGATGCCGCAGCCGGATCTCACAGGCGCACAGAGCGGTGTGCGATATTCCCAGGCGTCCGCTCTCCTCCAGGCTTTCCTCCGTACCGTATTTCCGGTCTCCCAGGATAGGCATCCCGGCATGGGACAATTGACACCGGATCTGGTGGAAACGCCCTGTGTCTATATGAATGTCCAGGCAGGTGTAATTCGGCGGTGCCGCAGCGCCGCATGCCACAACACAATGCACTGCCATGTCATGTGCCGTACCGCTATGTGCTTTGTCACTGTTATGTGATCCCCTGGCAGCATTTCCCTCGCCTGCCGGTCTCACCCGATACTGAAGCACCGCCTTTTGCGCCCCCTGGGTTCCCTCCGGGACTACTTTAGACATGCTGCCTTCCCTGCGCAGATAATCCACCAGCTGCCCGCACTCCTTCTCAGGCCGACCGCAGACCAGCGCACAATACCGCTTGTGTAAAATGCCCTCGGCCAGCTGACGGCTCAACGCTGCCGCAGCCTTCGGAGTCCGGGCGAACGCCAACAGCCCCTCCACGGGCTGATCCAGCCGGTGTATAATCCCCAGATATCCCCCGCCCAGATATTTTTTCAATTCGCTGGCCATATCGGGCTGGCTGACGCTGGCAGACTGGGTTGCCAGGCCCGCCGGTTTGTGACAGATCAGAATGTCCCGGTCCTCATAAAGAATTTTTGTCTTCAATCTTTTCTCTCATCCCCCCAGAAGAACAACGCCACTGTTCCGGGACCGGTATGGCTGCCGATCGTAGTGCCGATATCATTGATCTCCACCTTGCCCCGCAGCCTGGGAAATGCCTCTTCCACCAACTCGGCCACGGCCTTTGCATCCTCCATGCAGGCCGACTGGGAGATATAGCACTTGCCGCTGTAATCCGCTCCGTCCTGGGCATGTTCCTTCATCTTGTCCACCGTAGCCTGGATGACCTTGCGCTTGGTGCGTACCTTGGCCCTGTTGATCAGCCGCCCCATGTAATCCACGTTCAGCAGAGGGCAGATATTCAGCACGCTTCCCACAATTCCGGCAGCCTTGGACACTCGGCCTCCCCGGATCAGATAAGTCAGGTCCGTGGTGAAGAACCAGTGCTGCAGCTTTAACTTATTGTCCTCTGTCCAGCGATAAAGTTCCTCCACACCCATGCCGCCGTCCCGCAGATCCGCCAGCTTGTCCATCAGCAGACCGTAGCCGGAGGAGGCCGCCAGAGAATCCACCACATATATCCTGCGGTCAGGATATTTTTCCGAAAGCGTATCCCTGGCAATCAGAGCGGAATTTATAGTGCCGGAGATGCCGCTGGACAGTGTCAGATGAAGGATATCCTTTCCCTCTTTTAAAAAGCCCTCAAAATAATACTCATACTCCTCCACATTGATCTGAGAGGTCTTGGTGTCGGCCCCCTGTGCCATTGCCTCATAAAAATCCGACAATGGGATGGATTTGCCCAAATCGTCCATATACTGCTTTCCCGCCAGTTCAAAATGAAAACATATATACCGGATGTTCCTTTTTAAAAGCTGTTCCTCTTGCAGATCCACCGTGGAACTGCAACTCAAAATATATTCGCTCATCCCAAGCCCCCTTGCTGTTTTGCACATTTAATTGTGTACGCTTTTTGCTCACTATACCCTGTTGCACGCGCCTCTGCGCATTTCCTGTTCAAAAGAGCCAAATGCATAGCATTTTGCTCACTATACCTTGTTGCATGCGCTTCTGCGCATTTCCTGTTCAGAAGAGCCAAATGCATAG
>CAMWSA010000170.1 GCA_947176785.1 uncultured Lachnospiraceae bacterium | reverse complement strand
ATCCATGTCTACATCCACCGACTCCAGCAGCTTCTCCCGCTCATGGTTCTCCCGCAGCCGGGCCCGCAGCCTGTCGTCATAGATCTGTACCGCATTGCTATAGTTATTTTTCAGGGAGTCCACCAGCTGAATACTCTCGGACAGGGCCCTTCGCAGGTCGCTGTCCCCGTTCTCCAGGCATCCCACTCCCATGGTCAGGGACATATGGCTTTCCACTTCCTCATAGATCCGTGCGGAAACCCGGTCCGCTATATCCAGAAGCCGTTTTTTCAATGCGTTCAGATCCTCGTATTTTACAAACAGTACAAAATGACTGCCGTAACTCCTGGCATAAAGCTCCCTATGCCCGTCCACTTCTTTTGAAAGCGTCTCGATGACGAGTTCCAGTACTCTCTGCCCCGCACTCCAGCCATACAGCGCGTTATAACTCTTAAACTGGCCTATATCCGTGTACGCCACGGCATAATTGCCGCCCTTGTCCGCAGCCAGCTTCCGTGCCGCCCGATACCGCAGGTAATTGAGGTTCCAGACATTGAGTTCCGTATCCTTATACATCAGCTTCTGCACACGCATACTGTTGCGCAGAAGGAAAAACAGCACCAGGATGACAGCCGCCGCGCAGGCCGAGAGAATCAGAATGATGGAGATGCTGTTATCGCTGATAAAGCTCTCTATGCTCATCTTGGAATAAAAATTGTCCTGAAGCATATAGTCGTTGACCATCTTGTCGCTGACTGCAATCAGTTCCTTGTTCAGGATGCCGAGAAGCGGGCAATCCTCATCCTCCTCCACCGCCATGTAGATACTGTGGACATCGCTCAACACACTGCGAATCTCCATCTTATTGAAATAGAGCTGCGAACCCAGCAGATATTCCGCCAGATATCCGTCGCAGATGGATGCGTCCGCCAGCCCCTCCTTCACCGCGTGCAGACTCTCAAGCTGTGTGGGAAAGGTCAAAAGCCGGGTATTCTCACCCGTGAAGTTTTGAACCGCTTCCCCAGCCGCATTGCTTTCCTCCACGGCCAGCGTGCCGATGGCATCGGATTTGTCATTCCTGCGCATAATAATGACCTGGGGCACCTGGGCATACACCTTTGTCACCGCCAGCCCTTCTGCCCTCATATTCCTGGAGGCTTCCCCGCAATAACTCAGTATGTCGATGCTGCCGTCCTTTAGCGCCTCCTTCGCCTCCTCCATATCCTCCAGCCTGACATATTCAAAGAGAATGCCCGCGCTCACAGACACCTCCTCCAGCACCTGTCTGGTAAGCCCCATATACATCCCCTCACTCTCGTAAGAAAAAGGATAATATTCATCCAGATAGCCGACCGTCAGTTTCCCCTTTTCCGCAATATACCGCTTTTCCTCATTGGTGAGCAGAATGGTCTGATCCAGTCTGCTGTCGTAATACTTCACCATCAGTTCGTTTTCCAACTCCGGACGGTTCATCTTTACATCCGCAATGCCCTGATTGAGTTCCCGCATCAGATCATCATTTTCCCTGTGAGATATGTAATAAAAGGGCATGGGCGCAAATCTGCCCACCACACGCTGTCCCTCCCTGATCTCCGTGAGGGAATGGACCAGGGCGTCGATCTCACCTGCGCCAAGGGCTGCCTGCAGGGCCGCCGTGTCTTCATACTCCCGCATCTTTGGCCTGGGAATGCCATGGTCCGCCATATATTCATAAAACTCCTCTTTCCGTATATAACTGCCCACAACGCCGAAAGCCACGTCATCCATGGCCGAAAAATCCTCATAGGCCAGCGAACTGTCACTGTTGACAGCGATGGCTCCAAAGGTATAGCCGCTGGCCAGACTGGCATATTGATACGTCTCCGCCCGCTCCTTGGAGTACTGCGCGGAGCCCACCAGGTCGATCTCCTCCTTGCGCAGCATGTCCAGCGCGGCATCCCAGCTTTCGCACTTCACATACTCCACATTCCAGTTGACATAGTCGCACAGGGCTTCCAAATACTCCACATCCATACCTGTGAAGCTGCCGTCCGTCCTGACTTCATGGTAGCCGTCCATGGGAAAAAAACCCACCCGCACCGTACGCTTCTCCGCGCCATGCACCGCCCTGAACTTCTCCCCTGGCATCGCTGCCAAGAGTGCCAGCGCAAATAGAAACACCAGTAAACGTTTTGTCCTGCCCGTCTTCCTTTTCCGTACATTTCCCATCATATATACCTTTTCCGTTCCTGCCAGAGAATTGTCGGAAAATAGCTTGTACAATCGCTTCAGGGTTACCCCCTGGAAATCAACAGCTTCTGCTATAAACCTGTACAAGTTATTTGTAGACACTTCCCAGATCCCCCCAAGGGCGTATAACGCGTCCGCCCGCAATTCATATGCGACAGGTTTCTGCCATAATTGCCGCTGTCTCTCAGCCAAACGCCTTTAAATCAATTATAACCATTTTTTTAATTGACGCAATACTCAATCTTACTTATTTCCAACTTTGTCTTACATTTCCGATTTCCAGAAAATACCTGTATCCAAACATACGTTCTTGGTGGTATAATATACTCACGAACGATTAGATTTTCCTCCGGTTCCATTGTTTTAATAGGCGATTGTGAAACTCCCTTTCCAGGAACAGTGGATGGGCAATATATACAAAATAAGGGCGACTTGCCACTGCATGAAGCAAATTTGTGGAACAAATTTACTTCCAAGCCCGTTTTTGTATATTGACCAGCCACGTCACTTGCGGAGAACGTTTCGCAATTGCCTGCATTGCTTTAAGAAAGGGGGGTTTTGATGGAAAGCATACTGTGTGTTGACATTCCGGTACAGATGATTTCCTGCACCGACACAAACGGGAAGATCACGCCGCTGAGATTCCGGTTTCGTGACAAAAACGGGGAGATCATCACAATCACAATAGACAGGATATTGTCGGAGGATCAGGACAGAAACCGAGTGGGCGCTCATTTTTCCTGTGCCGCCCGGATTTACGGCTCACAGAAAACCTTCCAGCTTTGGTACAATTACTTTGCCCATGAATGGAGGCTGTCCCGCCTGACACTTTAACCGTCCAGATCCCTGAACGGTTCTCCCTCTATGGAAAAGAGATTTTCCATAGGGAGGGACGTCCCATCCGTAAACAATATCCGCCGCCGATACAGATCCACCTTCTGAAGGAACCCGCTCGCCGACACATAAGCCCCGCCGTCTTTCACAGGGTCCGGTCGGAAATATGTGACCCTGATTTCCGGTTTCCAGAGCGGCCTCTCCCCGATTTTGGCCAAAAGCATCTGCAGACGCCTGTCCAGCTTCTCCCTCTGCCCCTCGTCCAGTTCCACAAAGGAATCTGTCCGCCTGGCCGTCTCCTTAATCGCCTCGTCATGCCCGGTAAGCGCGGCAAAAGGGGCAAACTGCGCCGCCCTGTCCGAAAGCGGCATCTGCGGATGCCTTTTGGATACCGGATGCGGCAGGCAAATGATATCGTCATAGCTGCCCTGTCCTTCCCCCTTCATGCCCTGTGTCCCCCGATCTGACGATTGCGTTCCATTGTCATTGCTCCCTCCTGCAAATTTGTCCCCTTCAATATGGCGTTTTTTCCATATTTCTTTTTAACGGCAATCATCGCCTCCTGTAGTCTCCTTTCCCGGGCAAGCCGGGCTTCCTCCTCCTCTTTCTCCTTCTCCAGCGCCGCATAATCCGTAAATAAGTCCAGCTGCTCAAACTGCTGTGGCTTCCCGGCCTCCGCCTCGTCCACCAGGCGGTTCGCCGCCACCGTCACCCTGCGCACAGACAGCGACGGGTCAACGATCCTGTCATAAAGCTCCATGACAGCGTCCATGATCTTTTGGGTGGAGGAGGTCTTAACACCTAAATTTGCCGTTCCGTGGGCATGTTTGGGGATTTTCCTCCCATAGCGGTCCGTGGTCACTTCGCCCTTATATTTTTCCCTGGCCTTCGGGTCGGCCAAATTTTCAATATCATAACCTATGGTAAGCACCATCTGGTCTGTTACCAGCCTCTTCTCCACCAGATCCAGCACCAGCAGGTCTGTCATCTCCCGGACGATCAGCCTTCCTCCCGCAAAATCATAGGGACACTGCAGAACCTGACCGGAGCTTAAGCTGTTGGTCTCCGGCCTGTATGCCTTGACCATCTCCATGGTAACAGGCTCCCACCCCCATGCATGATCTATCAAAAGCTCCGCATTGACACCGAAAAGCTTATACAGAAGTTCCTCGTTGTGAAAATCCCTGTCCCCTCCCAGGGAACAGCGGGCAATGTCCCCCATGGTAAACAGCCCCACCTCTTCCAGACGTCTCCTGTAGCCCTCGCCCACCCGCCAAAAGTCCGTGAGGGGACGGTGATTCCACAAAAGCCTCCTGTAACTCATTTCATCCAGTTCTCCGATCCGAACCCCTTTCTCATCCGCCGCCATATGCTTTGCCACAATATCCATTGCCACTTTGCAGAGATACAGATTCGTGCCGATCCCGGCAGTGGCCGTAATCCCTGTGGTTTCCAGCACGTCCCGTACAATCGCCGACGCCAGTTCCCTTGCCGTCATGCGGCAGGCATTCAGATACCGGGTCACATCCATGAAGACTTCGTCGATGGAATACACATGCATATCCTCCGGAGCCACATATTTAAGATAAATATTGTAAATGATGGTGCTGTACTCCACATAAAAGGCCATCCGCGGCGGAGCTATGATATAGGACAGTTCCAGTTCCGGGTGTTCCTTTAATTCCGGAGCCGAGCATGAGGAACCCTTAAACCGCCTGCCCGGCGCTTTCCCCAGCCTCTCCCTGTTTACCTCCCTCACCCTCTGTACCACCTCGAACAGCCTGGCCCTGCCGGGAATACCATATGCTTTCAGGGATGGGGATACCGCCAGGCATATGGTTTTCTCCGTCCTCTCCGCGTCCGCAACCACCAGGTTTACAGAGAGGGGGTCCAGCTGCCGCTCCACACACTCCACGGAGGCATAGAATGATTTCAAGTCGATTGCGATATATATTTTCTGTTTTTCGTTCATGGGTATGGGCCTCTCTCCTGTTTAGAGTTACGAAACTGATTAAATGTCCTCTCTGTTTCGCTCTTCGGCTACGCTGCCTTTTGAAAAACACCGATTATGACAGAACACCTTCGGGCCGCCCTGGCATTCTGCAATTCTCCGGCAGTATTCGGATGGCTGTGGATTCGTCAAAACAGACTCATCTGTTCATATTCCTGTCTGCTCTCCAGCAATGGAGAAGCTTTATTCAGGAAGCTGTTTATTGCGGAATCATTCTCTATCCACAGACGTATTTCCTTCTCTTCCAAAATCAGGGGCATACGTTCATGCACCGGGTACACGGAGTCATTCGCCGCCGTCGTCAATATGATAAAATGCGGGCCGTCCTCCTGTACCCTGTAAAAACCCGCAAGATACAGAGTCTCTTTCTCCTTGCGGTAAAAGGTCACTTTTTGCTTTTCCCTGTCCCACTCATAGAAATGCCTCGCCGGAATGATACAGCGCCGCTGTCTGACACTATCGGAAAATGTCGGCCTCTCCATGGCCGTCTCCGCCCTGGCGTTAATCAACAGTCTCCTGTCCCTTCCTGTCAGCCCCCATTTCATTCTCCCGCCATGAATCCCGTCTTCTCCGCCGTAGATCACAGGAGCCTCCCGGGATGGGTATATGTCCCCTGTCCGCCCTGTTCTCATGTTCTCGTCTATCTCCTGTGCTATGCGGAATATCTCTTTTTCCACATCACTGTCAATGTAATATCTTCCACACATAAATCTCACTTCCGTTCTGCATTTCCAGCTGGCAATGAACTGCTCAAAATGCTTTTAAGGATATTATACCAGAAAGTTTGTTCGATTATAACCCCCTTTTGTAGTTTTTTGCGTACCGTTTGTTCCCTTTTCTGCAGGCGCAGCAGTCGTATCTTAAAACCCGTTCGCTCTTGACATTTGCCGGAGTTGGGCGCATATTCTCCAACACATGATCTTTCTGCCTTCTTCCGTCTCCTTGAAATTTTAGGGAAAGTGCCCAACTTCGAAAGAGATTGGGAGTCTTGAGATAAAAAACGCCTCCCTCAGATTACGCCAAGGGAGGCTCAAAATCATTGATTTTACTGCATTTCTTGCTTAGAACTTACCCTCTGTAGCAGCCATTTCGATGCTCACCGCCACAGCCACGGTAGCGCCAACCATAGGGTTGTTGCCCATGCCGATCAGGCCCATCATCTCCACATGTGCGGGAACGGAGGAAGAACCTGCGAACTGCGCGTCGGAGTGCATACGGCCCAGGGTATCGGTGAAGCCGTAGGAAGCGGGGCCTGCTGCCATGTTGTCGGGATGCAGGGTACGTCCGGTACCGCCGCCGGAGGCTACGGAGAAGTACTTCTTACCGGCCTCTGTTCTCTCCTTCTTGTAGGTGCCTGCCACGGGATGCTGGAATCTGGTGGGATTGGTGGAGTTGCCGGTGATGGACACATCCACGTTCTCCTTCCACATGATGGCAACGCCCTCGGGAACACTGTTGGCACCATAGCAGTTTACCTTGGCGCGCAGGCCCTCGGAATAGGACTTGCGGAACACCTCTTCCACGGTGTTGGTGTAGGGATCATACTTGGTCTCCACATATGTAAAACCGTTGATACGGGAAATAATCTGTGCGGCATCCTTGCCCAGGCCGTTCAGGATCACGCGCAGAGGTTTCTGGCGAACCTTGTTGGCCTTCTCGGCGATACCGATGGCACCCTCTGCGGCGGCAAAGGACTCATGTCCTGCCAGGAAGCAGAAGCAGTCGGTCTCCTCCTCCAGCAGCATCTTGCCCAGATTGCCGTGGCCCAGGCCAACCTTACGGGTGTCGGCAACGGAACCGGGGATGCAGAAAGCCTGCAGGCCCTCTCCGATGGCGGCAGCAGCGTCGGCAGCCTTGCGGCAGTCCTTCTTGATGGCGATGGCAGCGCCCACGGTGTAAGCCCAGCATGCATTCTCAAAACAGATGGGCTGGATCTTCTTCACCTGCTCGTACACATCCAGACCGGCATCCTTGGTGATCTTCTCGGCTTCTTCGATAGAAGAGATACCGTAACTATTCAGTACTTTATTGATCTGATCAATACGTCTTTCATATGATTCAAATAACGCCATTACTTTTTACCTCCTCTTCTCTCTTATTTCACTTCTTTATCGTTTCTGGGATCGATGATCTTCACCGCGTCAGCCACACGGCCATACTGGCCCTTTGCCTTCTCATAGGCGGTGTTGGGGTCGTCGCCCTTCTTGATAAAGTCGGTCATCTTGCCCAGGTTCACAAACTGGTAGCCGATGATCTGATCCTCGGCATCCAGGGCGATACCCGTCACGTAGCCCTCTGCCATCTCCAGATAGCGGGGACCCTTGGCCAGCGTGCCGTACATTGTGCCAACCTGGCTGCGCAGGCCCTTGCCCAGATCCTCCAGGCCGGCGCCCACAGGCAGACCTTCCTCGGAGAAAGCGCTCTGGGAACGGCCATATACGATCTGCAGGAACAACTCTCTCATGGCGGTGTTGATGGCATCACATACCAAGTCGGTATTAAGTGCCTCCATAACGGTCAGGCCGGGCAGAATCTCTGCTGCCATGGCGGCGGAATGGGTCATACCGGAGCAGCCGATGGTCTCCACCAGGGCCTCCTGGATGATACCCTCCTTTACGTTCAGGGACAGCTTGCAGGCGCCCTGCTGGGGGGCACACCAGCCCACACCATGGGTAAAGCCCGAGATGTCTTCCACCTTCTTGGCCTGAACCCAGTTTGCTTCTTCAGGGATGGGAGCGCAGCCGTGGTGAACGCCCTGCGCTACCGGACACATTTCTTCAACTTCTTTTGAGTAAATCATGTGAAATCTCCTTTCGTTTGTTACTTATACTTAGGTAATTGCGAAACTCTTACCGCAAGTGACGGGATTTGTGTTAGAAAAAGACC